>JAITLB010000020.1 GCA_031278175.1 Christensenellaceae bacterium | reverse complement strand
AATTAGTAAAATATTATTTTTTCTCGTATAATTGGCGGTTAATAGTCATTTTAGTTTTGTCAATTATAATGATGCTTGCGTGTGTGTATTCTTATATGATATAATAAAGCAGTGTCTGTGTGACGTGATGAGATAATTGTCATGGTTGCATAGAAACAAATTAGGCATAAACAGATTTAATTGTTGCTTGTCGAATTTGATTAACAATAGGATATCCTTGTTAAGTGCTTGATATGATTTACGTAGCAAGTGATTTAACAGAAAAATATCAAGACAAGATAGTATGAATATCCAATAATTTTTAATAGACAATTGAAATTAAACCATTGGAATTCGAATATTACGGTGCGCCGCATCGGAAGATATGCCTGGAGACACTAAGATAGGACCTAGCGAAATTTATAACGATAGGCACAGTGAATGATCCAGGAATAGTATTGAAATTTAGCAAGTGCATTTTCAAGGTTGCTAAGTTCTCAAACTATAAAGGCAAACTATAAATGTGAAATCAATTTATATCGATACGTTTGATCTTAAAAAGACACATGTTTGTGTATGGGACAACGTACAAGCACCTGTTGGGTGTGTTGTTATTAGTCATGGTATGGCAGAGCATGCAGAACGATATGATGCGTTTGCCCTTGAGCTGAATGGGCAAGGATATGTAGTTTTAGCCGATGATCATAGAGGACATAAATACAATGCTGCAGGCGCAAAGGGTATGGTAGAGGGCGATTCTTTCTTCCAAACCATTCGTGATATGAAAGATGTTATAGACCTAGCAAAGAACAAATATTCGCAGAAAGTGGTCTTACTAGGACATAGTTATGGAAGTTTCCTCGCCCAACGCTTTATTGAAATTTATTCAAATGATATTGAAGGTTGTATTTTATCTGGCACGGCATACATGATTTCTCCATTAATAAAATTAGCAAAAAAAATAGCTACTGTACAAACACTGTTGTTTGGACCAGACAAGACAGGCAACTTAATAAACCAATTAAGTTTTGGTTCGTATAACAAGAAATTTAAAGATTCAGGTCAAAAGTTTGCATGGTTATCAAAAGATCGGGATAATGTCGACAGATATGAAGCAGACGAATATTGCGGATATGCAATGTCGTTAGGGTTTTACAAGTCATTCTTTAATGGTTTGTTAGCAACTCACGGGCGGGACAAATTCAATGTGCGCAAGGATTTGCCCATTTTCATAGCAGTAGGTAAAGATGATCCAGTATCAAACTATAGTGCGCTGGCGACAAGTCTATACAATGTGTACAAGCAATATAAACTCAAAGATATAGAAATGCAAATATACGATGGGTTACGACATGAAATATTAAACGAGTCGAGTGCGCCATATGTGCATGACGATTGCATTAATTTTATAAACAGATGTTTAAAAAAGGTAGAGAGCAAAAACCTTAATATGGCAGGAAACCAAGAAAGCATTCAAAACTCTACCACACCAAAAGAAGAAAGTCAGGAGGCTAATGCATGAAGAATAGATCACTAAGATTTATATCAAGTATAATGATACTCATTACTTTTATTTTGATGATAGCATTATTATCCGCATGCACTGAAGATGTTAATACTCATCGTGGAAACATTGAAATAACAATAAACAATCTATCAGATCTAGTGGCAATGAATGAAAAACTGGGCAGTGATTATGATGCCGCAAAGTTTGTGTTGACTACAGATATTACAGTTAATGCAAATGATAATTGGATTCCAATCGGCAAGAGTGTTGACAATTCGTTCATGTCGCAATTTGATGGTAACGGGCATACTATAACTTTGAATTTTGCAACCGAAGAAGCATCAGGGTTGGATTCGTTCGGGTTGTTTGGATACATAAAAAATGCAGTTATATCTAATATAAACCTCAATATAAATTTTGATTTTAAAACAGACAAGGAGTCCACTTATGTGGGTGGTCTAGTCGGATTTGCATTGGGGAGCAACCAATTTACCAATGTAGAGATAAACGGTTCAATATCTCATCAATCACCAATACATCCAATCATATCACCTTCTGGATATATTACGTATCCACCGCAAGACAAAAACACATTTGTCGGTGGCATCTTAGGATACGGAGTAGGCGATTTTAAATTTACTGATATAAAATCTGATGTTTCTATTGATTTACCAGCATTGCGAGGAGATGATTTACGTTATTATGGGTTTTTGAGAGCGTATACAGGTGGAGTTATAGGATATCTTAGAACAACGGATATTTCAGAGACTAATTCCATAATCAAAGAAAGAAACAAACTCGATGAAATTGATGTAAGCCCCGATCTGGATATAGAGGGTGAGTATGTTTTTGCTGGAGGTGTTGCAGGCATAATATACAATGCTGATATTTCAGATGTGCAAGTGGAAGACGAAACTTTAGCAGCTGGTGGTAACGTTCACACGTATGCAGGTGGCGCGTTTGCATTAGCAGATAACTGTGCAATAAGCAAAATTAAAGTAGTCATTGACGTTAGAGTAGAACCGAGTAGTGGTAAAAAGGCGGCAGAGAGCTTTGGCGGAATAGCTGGATATTTTAATAATGGTGTAACTTTAACTGATGCGGAATACAACGGGAAAATATATACCCAAGTTTCAGCTGATTCGCAATCCTATGCTGGTGGCATAGTTGGCACAATGAGTAATTCAACAATAACAGACACTATCGTAGGCAAAGTGGGCGATGGCTTTGTCGTAAGTGGATACACTACAGCAGCGAGTTTTTATTATAATATAGTAGTTAACAATACTTTGATGATCGCTAACTATGGTGGTGTAGCTGGTCGCATTCATGGTGAATCCAAGATAGAAGACACAGACGTGAAATTTATAGCCTATCAAGGAGTTGTTTCTGAAATAGCAATGTCTATAGATGTAATATCGGATGAGAATGGCGAACCAGTAAAAGTAGAGACTAAAGCAAATCCTGAAATAAGCGACGATGTTGTTTATTATAAAGGCAATGTAGGAGCAATAGTATATAATCAAAATGTTGTGACTGAGTCTCAGCGTTCTAAGAAATTTGCTTGGCTTAGCGATGTCGGGCACATGGTAGACGAATAAAATTGAATGTAGAGTTTAATTATTGCTAAATTAAAACATGCTTAGCAGTCTTAGTTATATAATATAAGTACTTAGTTTGTTGCATGTTCACAAATGTGACATCCCAGATTTCAATATCAAATA
>JAITLB010000213.1 GCA_031278175.1 Christensenellaceae bacterium | reverse complement strand
ATGCTATATAATTAATTTAGACAATATGAGTACTTTCCCTATGCTAATGGGGTATCGTTTGCGACAAGGCAAATCTTGGTAAATTTATATCATCTCCACTGTCTATATAACAACGCCCGTGTTAAATAAAATCAATAATCTACAGGGATTTATCGCTCTCAAATTTAAACTACCTGAACAAATATCGCGATTTAACAACTTAAGCAAAAAACTAAAAATTGGTTTGCTGTTTTTGGCTAAAGTTACAAAGTTCTTAAATCTTTAGTTTAATGCTCTCTTTAGCGCACGAAATTTTTATATGCTCACCTGCAATTTAGCTAACTTGCTAACTTTTAAATTGAAACTGATTATACCAACGAAAATTTAGATTTAAATAGTAGGTCTACCGCGCAAGAATTGCTCTAGGTCAAATAATCATTGATCGCTTACTTTTAAATATTACCCCGTAAAGCTCAATAACTATAATGGAGTGTGAACTATTTTAAAGTTAGTGGGCTTATTTTGTTAGATCATTACACACAGACTAAAATAAAACACTGCTCTTATCCTACTACTAACGACTGCGGGGTGGGCTTAGAAATAAAAATTTTAAGTAGAGTGCTATTATCTTAGGTGGCGCTTTACTAAAAAACAATTCATACAGTAATTAATTCTCAAATAACCTTCAATATTTTAAGCTAATTCGATGCTACTTCGAAATGCTGCATATAAAATTTGCTTTTGCTCACTAATTATGGTATAATACTAGCATTAAAGTAGGACTAAAGCTCATGGAAAAGTTTTTGATGTATCTCTTTATATTCCTTGTAATGGGTTTCGGATTGCGAGTCATATTAGGATTCCATTTCTGGAAACCTAGAGACTACAGGAGTAAAAGTAAGAGTTATAAAGACAGGCAGGATAAATATTAAGTCTACATATCTCTTTTGATTTTGTAGTCCTTGCCATTTTACCGGCTAATTTACTTTTCTCATTTGCTTAACTTACTAAACCCTATATTCAATTTGTTTTTATGCGCGCTTGTATTACACTTGCGATATCGTTTTTCCCCGCCCAAATGCAAACTTGTAGCATGCATGGTTTTTAGCGTTGCGCTTGTTTTACTACTTACTAACTAGTTAGCAATTTGTTTTTAGCTTACAAGTTTAGTATTTAAACGGGCAAAGCGGTCCTTAGGATGCAATTAAATGTTTTGGGCTTTAGTTTTGATTTCTTTGTTTTAGTTTGTTCTCATGCGTTTTTGCGGTGCGCGACATAAATGGATAGTCTAAGGTAAAAGTCAATGTGTAGATAATTTACTTTTAATATCTTAGTTAATATTCAAGTAGATACTGTATTTCTTCATCTGATAAATTGTAGAGTTTAAATACTTCCATTTCTGTTAGTGACTTATCAGGATGCGTTTTTAATGGTACATTAAAAATTGCTAAGTGTTGCATAGACAGTCTATATCCACTCTCGCCTAATTGATGTACAATCTTATCCACCCAAAATGCAAACAACTTCGAATTTAAAATTGACAGTAGGTGCTCTAAATTGTCCCCGAATTTGGATATAATGCCACAACTATCTAAAACAACCATGCCCGGCGCACTAGCACAGAAAGTAGGTGTAGATGTAATTCTTTGCCAACAAATTACTTGACCCTTAAAATCTTCCAGGTAATTGCAAGTGCGCAAATTATAATGCGAAAAGCCTTGGTCTTTGCGCATTTTCAACCTTTTGGTAAACTGATCTAAATATTCTTCTATCTTTGGATAATCAAAGCTGAATATCGGGTCGATAAATTCTTCCTCATTGTCATAATATCCATTATGCAACATAATCAAATATATATTAGAAAACCTAAAGCTTCCTTTTCGTATATCTCTACCTCTCAATAGCGGTCGTATTATCTCGTTGTTCTTGGGATCTTCGGCTATCAGACGGTCCCGAGTTTTTTGGTCTATAATATATGCATAATTACAACCCGTCTTAATGCCAAAATTAATTTTTAAATCCCAATCATTAAGTGGCAAACCAGTCGCTTCAATCTTTTTAATTATCCTCTGCTCAATAGAAGTGAGCACAGACCATACTTTGCCTTCGCTAAAGTCGATTTCTATTTCATTATCACTTACGTATTTGCTAATGTTTACTAAACAGTCCCCGATATATTTAGTCACCCTTAATTTGTGTCGATTTTCGCATTTTTGAAGAGTAATAATATTAGTGTCTACTGACGTTCCCTTAAATCTACCACCACCTAAATCAACTACTCGGATTGGATTAGTTTTTTTAACAAAATAATCTCGGAGTAATGCGCCATAAGAGGATCTCATCCATTGATTGCTCGTAATATATGTCAAAAAGCCATTTTTGCTAAGCAACTCCACCCCACGCTCATAAAAAAGAACATAAAGATCGCCTCGCCCCGTATATGTCTCATATTCTGATTTCCTTTTCTTTATAATGCTCTTTAAAATGTACTTGTTGCTCATGTGCTGCAACTGGACATAAGGAGGGTTTCCTATAACTATATCAAAAGACGCAACACCCAGTAACAATTGTGGATCAAACCAATTTAGCGCATTATCGCTAAACGGATTCATTTTCGATAGTTGGATGTATTTTCGGATATCGTGGGGCGGACACCCAACAACATTATTTAGCATTGAGTAATGTATATTGTAGAAGATGTTTCGCAATTCATTTCGATCGGGGATCTCAGCATAGAAGTACTCATTATGCAACCTGTTTAGAATATCTACTAGTGACTGTTCTTTACTAATAATTGCTCGAGATTCTGGGTTTAGCCTAGCTAACGTATTGCATGCCACAAATCTAAAATCTAGATTAGGCAGTGGCGATATGCCTAAGTTGGGTTCATTATCTAATACTCTCTCTTCTATTATCAAGGACAAAATACATCTGAGCCGTGCTATTTCAACAGCAATAGGTTGTATGTCAA
>JAITLB010000210.1 GCA_031278175.1 Christensenellaceae bacterium | reverse complement strand
TGAAAAAGAAATTGATAGTTATAAACTGTCTAATTTTAGTAATACTGTTATGTGTTACTAGTTTAGCTGGTTGCATTGGTTGGTTCTTTTCAGGAGAATCAACTTCTTTATACGTAGGGCTTTATAGAGAACACTCAACGAGAGTAGAGCGTATTGGAATGTTTAGCTGTGGTGCTAAAAATAATACAAATATATTTGATGAAAGCAATGTCTCGTTTGACTTTTATTTTGGTCATAGGAAGATCCCAGAACCATTTACTGATATGATGACTATTCTTGTGGTTTTATTAGAAAATCGTAGTGCAATTTACACTGAGGAACATGATGATTATAGAAACATACCGAATTTTTTCATAGCAAGGGAATTTACTATTGTTGAATTTTTTTCTGAAAATTATGTTGTTAAAGCCGATGACTATGGAGCATCAGCATATACCCATCACGAGAAATTTACTGTCCCACAAGAACTCTATATGTCGTCCACACAAAATGAAGGGATATTCCATTTTGCTGTATTAGGTCTTAAATATAATCTTATAACCCATAAATACAACTTCTTAAATGCTGATTATTCAATATACCATTTAATTTCCATTAGTTATCAAAAGCTTGGTGAAGGTAAAATTAAATTATCTGAAAGTATCCGACTACGAACATACGAATCCTAAATTCCCAGAAACTATGCATACTCATGACAGACATTCAAAGTTTTCATGTGTTTTCATAACGATCTTTTATGATTGGAATTTCTAGTGCCTTCAAATAATGATTTTGTTTTTGCGTGTCCCCTTTAGTGGTAGCAGAGCACGTAGAAGTTTCTAAAATAAAAATTTGCAATATGGCATTAGTTTACATAAGATTACCTTGAAAAGCTTTAATTGTAGCAAATATTTAGTAATTCAGACATGCAAAAAGATTCAAGTTTGCTTGAATTCGTCTAATCTCTCAAAATCTAAAATTTATTATTTGAATTTTTGCAATTTCCCCTCTTAATACATGCATATGGGGCAAAATATATACTACTATGGGGCTGCTACACTTTAGCTTAATATCGCCCCCATTTACTATTCTTTTGACTGTACCCTTTTTCGCGCTTTAGATATAATTAAAAGATTCTATCCCGGCGCTCAAAGTGTGGGTTTTTATTGAATTAACTTATCAATCTTGCAACAGATGCACAATATGCTTGAAATTATTAAGCAAGTAGTATATAATTTTAGTGTTATATTTATATTGGATGTTAAAGCTTTTAACATCTCTATCTATATATCTATTTGTACCTGTGGGTGTTTCGATGAGAAATTTTAGGCGTTTGATCTTAATCATGTCCGTAACAGTCTTGTTTGCGTTATTGGGTCTTTTCTTTGTCGCATGTGACAACATGATAGAAAAAGAATTTATCGTTGACGACTACAATGCCCTACATGGGAAAGTGTCATCTACTTCAATTGGTGCAGTCAAAATAGGCACTGAAATAACATTATCAGCAACCCCTTATGCTGGTTTCACATTTTCAGGATGGTATCAAGACAGTACTTTAATAAATTCTGCTAGCACATATGTGTTTGAAATGCCAAAAGATGATCTGACCCTAAAACCAGTTTTTGTAGCTTCAAAATTCGCTTTGACTGTTGGCATTGATCCCGAGTACGCTGTGGGAACTATTTCGGGCGACGCAAGTGGCGAGTATGAAGCTGGCACACTGCTTGAAATTACCGCCACTCCAGACTTATATTCAAAATTTTTAGGATGGTATCAAGACTCAACACTAATAAGTTCTAAATTAAAATACTCCGTTACGATATATCAACCGATGCATATTCTGGCTCGTTTTGAAAACCTAATTAAAGGTGATTTGCCATTAGCTGTTTCTGATCCCCAATTAGGGAACGTTACGGTTCTAAGTATAGAAGAACGTATTGACTACGATGGCACATTTTATGTTGTTGTGAAAGCATTAGCAACTCCTAATCAAAACTGCGAATTTGTGGGTTGGACTTTTCAGGGTGAAGATTATTTATCCTCCGTATTTGACCTTGACACTGAAATTGAATTCACTATATGGGGAAATGAATCTGGAATATATATAGCTAATTTCGATGTCATACATAGCACTATTACAGTGGAATCGGTGGATGTCTACATGGGTAGTGCCACGCTCACTGATCTGATTCGCCTTGATTCAGGTGAAATCCAAGTTATTATGACAGCAGTGCCAAACGATGTGTGTTATCTTGATGGATGGTACGATGAAGATGACAGATTCCTCTCTAATGGTACCATTTATACAACTACGACAACAGACCTCAATGCAAAATTCTATGCTAAGTTCAAATATCACACAACTATTACGGTGATTTTTGACTATGAATGCGGGAGCATAGTGCGTTATGGCGCAAATTCATCTTTCGAAGAATTAGGTAAAAATAACAATACATTATACTCTCGCCCATTCAACGAACTATATCCCATAGCTAATAATGGGTATATCTTCATGGGCTGGTATCAAGACGAAGACTCTACTACACCTATAGCAAACAGTTATGCTTCTAAGTACACAACCTATAGACCATTAACTGATATCATCCTTTATGCTAAATTTGTGAAATTATACAATATATCAGTAGTGTATGATTATAATGAGGGTACAGTCTCCCGCACTGCGCCACCAAACCCACATGGAACTTTGTTTGTTGTTATGCCTACACAACCATTTGAGTACGGGCTGACATTTAATCTATTTGCAGATCCTAAATCTGGGTACCGCTTTGTAGGTTGGTTTGATTCTGAAGATGAAGCATCAGCTAAACTTGTGTCTCAGAATAGCATATTGACTTGTAGATATGGAAGTTTAGCAGACAATATGGTCTATTACGCTAAATTTGAAGCATTGTCTTAAGGCATATGAACCACTCATGCTCTATTCAAGCAAAACAGTTTGTAGCATACCACAAAAATGTAGTAAGGAAATTTTGCTTTATGGAATTAACTACTCGCATGTAGACTTTTGACTAGTCAAAAGCACATACTATATCGTAGTGCTTAAAAAATATTGTAGCAATGGTGTGTTAGATTGTACACTGGTGAGGTTAAATCTCAAACCAGAGACCCTAAGCGCTTGAGATGTGAGGCAAAACTACATCCAGGTTAAAAGCGGTGTTTCTAACGCTATGGATGTGGGGCATTTACAAAAAATGCTAAGGACTATATTGAAGGCACTTTAGATCAAGTGTGAGCAAAAGCCGCTTGTGAGCGGTTTGCTGTAAGTTATTAATCCGAAATTGCAATTACTTAACTGATGTCATGCCTGTTAGGTTTAAAAATGCAACAGACTAGAAAATAATGGCACGAGAAATAAACGCGCACTTTAGTGTTAAAAAGCCGTTTTATATCAAGGTGCGCAAGAGCCGCAAAATGCAAAAGTGCAACTAGCACTTGCTAGTGTTACTGTGGTTGCTAATCCTTGCATTTTTAAAAGCGCAACTACTTTAAAACTGCCGCCCTTTTGCGATTTGTGAGCCTTCACTATTGTGGGCATAATCGGTGGATTAGCGAATGGCTTGAGTTATAAACTAGCGGGTATAAGGCACAAAGAGTTACTGGTTAGTAGTGCTAATCTCGCGCTGTGCTACACCGGGTCTGCTGGTTAATCAAAAGACAACCTTTGTGATTTGCCACCAAAACCATAGACTAACTAGCAGTCGTGCACTATTAAGTTTTAGCAAAACTGCAGCGGTAGCGCATGCAGGGTGTAAATGATAAAAAGGAGGCGCTACCATATAAACGTCCCTTCATGATGCACTATGGATTTGCACGCACTAACGTGGTTCTAGTATTAGTGACGCTAAAGAGTAACAAGTGTTTTCTTTTGTAGTGAGTAAATATAAGTTAATAATAAATCTTCTAATGCAATCGCGCTAAGGCAGGATTATTGTATTGTTGTTCTATGCCCCACATTTCAAGATTTGAAACGTGGGCACAAGACCCAAGTTTCTAAAACATTGATATCTGCAAATTAATGGTTTATAAAGTCATGAGTAA
>JAITLB010000073.1 GCA_031278175.1 Christensenellaceae bacterium | reverse complement strand
GTAAACGAGGAATGCCCGTTGCTCGGTGAAATCGGCGCGTCAAGGTTTACGTTACTTAAGTCGGTGTAAGTAGTCCGATCCTTTCTGCCCGCACCAGGGTGTGCGTCACCGCGCTGTCTGTCCATAGATACCTCCTCTGTAACGAGAAACCCCATTTTGTAGACATATTATACACTAAATTTCATGCTACTGTCTGCTTTTTGGGTTCGCCGTTACACTAAGCGTCCACTTATGTGGGTCTCTTAATTATGATTGGTGTCGACTTTTGTGGGTACACTTCAAACCCTGCTATACACCATTTATTGACACTTTAATCATAATATTGTTTCGGCTGTTTAATATAGTCAGTGCATGCTCAATATATTTGAAACATGCAGTCATGAATGAATCGCTTATTCGTTAGTCATCGTGCATGTAATATTCCGCAATTTGCGATATTTATGATCCAGCGGTTGAAAAAAACAGTTAGTACGCTTTTAAGTTACCTCATATCTTGAGGGAAGTGACTGGTTGCTCGGTTCGGAGAAAATGAACGAAATAAAAAGTAATATCTTGACGTTTTGTAAAATGATATATCGATAGTTATGGGAAAAGAGGTATTTGAGCAACAACCGTTCAAATTAGAAACGGTTGAAGATCTTGCTTCTGATGGAAGTAACTAAGCAGTAAGTGTATACAAAGTCGAGATTTAATTGACCGTTGTATTGGTCCGCACCATAGCAATACTAAAGAAATCGAAACGGATCGCTCAGATTATCGCACCTTTAATGCGCCTATTGAAAAGGTAGTGCCGATAACAAAATGTTGCAACACATATTTGGGATTGTGTTTGAGAAAAAAACTGTAATTAGGAGAGTGGGAAGAAAAAATTAGCCGAGATTTCGAAAAGAGATCACAAAGTCTTAGTGAAAGAGTTGGACTTGTTTTCATTAGACAGAGAGATCGGTTTAGGCATGCCACTCTTTCATCCTAATGGATCAATAGTTCGGCATTTGCTTCAGAATTTTAGTCGGCACGCGCACATGAAGAACGTCAATGGGCATATACTCCATATATTTAGCTCGGACATGCACGTGAAACGTTTGGACATTTGGCTTTTAATCGCGACTCATGTACAGACCCATAGATTGCAACAGAAAAGATTACTATCTCAAACAGCGAAGTTGCGCATTTCATATTGAGGACTACAAAAACTCAAAAAGCTTATATAGATTTGCTATTGCATTATACACTGTGCTTAGTGAATTGCTTTTCCATATATTTCCCATTCATTTCGAAACAAACTCTCTTCCTCAAAACAATCAAGGAGACTAAGAAAGCACCCTTTCGGATGCTTTTAGTCGTACTGTTCCACGATAAGTGGAAACACTGATCTGGCAGAAAGGGTGGGATTCGAACCCACGTGAGTTTAACCTCAAACTGATTTCGAGTCAGCACCGTTATGACCACTTCGATACCTTTCCACAAATACAAATAACAAAACATTTCCGTTACAGACACCCAACATTTAGATAGTGGTTTATGCACATCAACGTGTTTAGAAGAAAACGATTTGCTTGCACACAACCATCTTCACAGCAAGATATTACTATTATTTAACCAATTGCGCGTCCATAGATTAACGTTATGAATTTGAGATGTTAATTATACAACATCAAGCAAGCAACTGCAAATAAAATCATATCATTTATAACTAATACCGCTTAATCTTACATGCATAATTTTATTGATACAACGTTTAATGCAATAATGAATATTGCGAATTGCTAATATAGAAAACTCTAGTGTCGATGTTGAGAAAGCAATCCAATATTTCCGACCACTGAATACTTACAAGAATACAGGCATAAATGCGACAATTGTGCCACTTATGAGATGCCTTTACTAAAAACCGTTTAAATTTTTGCGCGAATAATCCAAGTATCGAATATGTGTTGCCAAAGACTAACTCATGAATAGGCAATGAAGGATACAGTATATGAATATCCAAGATATCCAAGATTTAATAGATGTAGTTCAAAAATGCGGTCCTAAAAGAAACAACATGAAATGCTGAATAATTTAACCAGAAAAATCAAAAACATACGCAAACAATTGATGGAATAAAACAGTAGCACAACCTATGAATAACGCGAGAGCAGAGCAAATAAGGCATTTTGAATTATCGTTATATTATCTAGATTAAACTTGAATGAAATAAGGAGATAAATTTAGGGTGGCGGATATTATGAAATCTATTTTATAACTTCATCATCGCTGTTTGCGAACTCGTTAAAAGATGCTAGGGAAGTATTTGATCTTGGTGCAATAATTTGTTCTTCAATAGCACGCAAATATTCGGAATTGAATGAACCATTGTAGTTAAGTTCGAAATCTGTAAGTGTCAATGCTACTCCGCTCGAAATATGAGCAATGGCCTTATTAATATATTCTATACCACGTTTTTTTGCAATTTCAACCATTTCTGGGAAAGAGTATGTTACTTCTGGACTGAATCGCTCACCGTGAATACTTCTATATGGGCGCTTGTCTAAATTGAGATAGTCGTAGGCTTTATCTAGTTGCCTAGGTCTCAAAACGGATAGTAGCAAGTGATCTATTTTTAAGGTTTTGTCTATTCTCTTTGCTAAAGCAAAGCGAATACGACCATTCCGTCGTCTATGACAGAGAAACATCAGCAAGCGAAAAAGCGCATACGACTTTTTTATGTCACTAGGACTTAGGATAATCTGATAAATGTTTTTATTAACATCAAGGAAATATTTGCAAATTGTTCGTCTAAGTCGTTTGCTGTTTTTGAAAAGCCAGAAGCTATCGCTTTTCTTTCCTTGCAAATACATTAAGCTGATATATGTATCCATCTCTGTTTCGACTATAGCATGTAATACTGAAGATAAATGAGGTGCATATTTGCGTTTTAGACGATTTTCAATATAGTAGTAGACAAATGGATGAATAGATGAGTCAGTCGTATAGTGAGTTAAGAAACCCATATAATATGCGTATAGTTCGAGATCATCGTGCATGGATAAATAATTAGCAGTATTACATAGACCAGCAAACACGGCTTCTGTATGTATCCGTTCGCCTTCACCGCTACGCTGCGGGTCGGAATCAAAGATCAGACCCATTAATACATCTGGTCCGAGTGAACCTAAAAAATACTCCTTTTCATATTTCGTGAGAATAGATCTGGTATTTTCGTCCAATGCTTCGCGAACGACCTCCGCGATATATTTGTGTGTGAGAGGATTCGGCATTTGAACCTGTAAACAATACGATAAATATATTTGACCAGCGCAAAAACTTGTCAACTTAATTTTAACAATCAATTACAAAAAAAGCAAGCAAACAACTCAATTATAGTTAAAATGACACACATTAGCACTGTAAGTGTAATTAAAAAATCGCATCATAATAGCATAATATTTTTGACAGTCATGAGGTGAGATAACATTTAAATTTAAATGTATTGAACTGGTGCGCTTGATTTCTAAAAACGTGTTTCTGCTTGTGATAATCACAACAGGAG
>JAITLB010000224.1 GCA_031278175.1 Christensenellaceae bacterium | reverse complement strand
GGTTAATTATAGCATATTATTTGCACAATCACAAACAAGTCACCTATGGCCTAATTATTGCATGTAATATGCGCATCAAAACAATTGTCATGCCCTAGTTGATCACTAATATCGAGATGTGGCAGGAATATGGATTTTGATATTAATGCTATTAAGAGCGCTCTATTAATAGACTAAATAGAAAATTTATGATATACTAACAGTGCGCTAAAAATGTCTTTTATATTGTATATAAGGGCATTCATTTAATATGGTTATTTGTAATATTTGCGGGTTGTGTATGCATTTTGCACTTTTTACATTTACTTTTTAGCTGGTTAAAATTCGAAATTATTACACTAAAAACTTGTTTCTTAGTGTAAGATAAAGGTAAAATGAGTAATATGATTAATGATGTGTTTAAGTCAACTTTAATACCTATTCCTACGGTAATAGAACAAACAAATCGTGGCACTATGGCATATGATTTGTATTCAAGACTTTTGGAGGATAGAATTGTATTTTTGTCTGGCGAAATCAATGATGGGTTAGCTAATATAATTGTTGGGCAACTACTATTCTTAGAGACTAAAGATCCAGAGCGAGAAATATCGTTGTATATCAACAGCCCTGGTGGAAGTGTAAGTGCTGGGTTTGCTATTTTTGACACGATTAATTACATCAAGTGTGATGTGACGACTATATGTGTAGGGATGGCCGCTTCAATGGCAGCTTTTTTACTAGCAGCTGGTACTCCTGGTAAACGCTATGCCCTACCAAACAGTGAAATAATGATTCATCAACCTATGGGTGGTGCACAAGGGCAAGCTAGTGATATTGCAATCGTAGCTGAACATATATTGAAGACAAAAAATAAATTAAATCGCATTCTAGCCGAGAAGACTGGAAAACCTATAGAATGTATCGAGAAAGATACTGATCGCGATAATTATATGAGTGCTGAAGATGCAGTAGCCTACGGTATAATAGACAAAGTATTTAGCACAAGAAAGGTTTAATAGGAGGATATATAATGGCAAATAAATCGACCACTGGTGGCGGAAATGATCCACGTTGTTCATTCTGTGGTAGGACTGAGACTGAAGCTTCAGATCTAGTGGGTTCAGGAAATACATTCATATGTTGCGAGTGCGCTACGAATGTAATACGTGTGTTTGATCATTTGAAGGCGAACAAGAAATTAAGAATAGCAGCACATAAACAAGTAAAACTTTTGTTTCCTAAAGAAATAAAAGCACAACTTGATGAGTATATTATAGGTCAAGAAAATGCAAAGAGGACTCTATCCGTTGCTGTAAATAATCATTATAAAAGAATCGGTCGCAAAAGCAAGAAATTTCCTGATGTCCAATTAGAAAAGAGCAATATTCTAATGCTCGGACCAACGGGTACAGGTAAAACCTTACTTGCGCGTACATTAGCTAAGATTTTAGATGTTCCATTTGCAATGTGTGATGCTACAGCGCTAACTGAAGCAGGATATGTAGGCGAGGACGTTGAGAATGTTCTTTTAAAGCTCATTAATGAGGCTGATGGTGATATTGATAAGGCATCACGCGGAATAATATATATTGACGAAATTGATAAAATATGTCGGAAATCGGATAGTCCATCCATTACTCGCGATGTTTCAGGTGAAGGTGTGCAACAGGCTTTGCTTAAGATAGTTGAAGGCACAACTGCTAATGTTCCAGCAAGAGGTGGTCGCAAACATCCCACTCAGGATTTTTTGCATATTGATACTACTAATATTTTATTCATTTGTGGTGGTGCGTTCGTAGGTCTAGAGAACATCATTAATAAGAGAAAAGATAATTCTGGTATTGGTTTTAATTCTAAACTTAAAGTTAATGGTCAAGAAGATTATACAGCGATTATTAACGAAATAATACCTGATGATTTAATTAAATACGGTCTTATTCCCGAATTCGTTGGGCGGTTGCCAGTAATTGCCTCTCTTGATATGCTCACCGAGGAATCGTTAGTGAGAATACTAATAGAACCCAAAAACGCTTTAGTTAATCAGTTTAAATCATTGTTTGATATCGATGAAATCGATTTACAATTCACCGATGATGCGGTATCGACAATAGCAAAGAAAGCGTTGTCTTTGAAAACTGGTGCCAGAGGTTTAAGAGCAATAATTGAAAATGCCATAATGGGATTGATGTTTGAGGCACCATCTGAGAAGAACATTAAAACAGTCGTTGTGACTAGTGATGTTGTTAATGGAATAGCCCTGCCACAAATTACTAATAAAAGACCTACCACTAATTTGAAACGCGAAAGAGCAATTTTAAAACAAGTAGCAGAACCTCAGTTGGTTAGTGGCGTGTAATTAGATGACAAATAAATGTCGGTGTAGACACATAACGCTAACGATTTAAGCAAAAGTGAAATTATGACATATGCATTTTAAGAGATTAGAATTAAATGAAGTAGTTAAATCTTTTGCAACATTAGTCAGTGTAAAAATAATGCTTAAATGATAGGCAATAATTGTTCAAGTAGTTGTTAACATTTTAAAATAGATGTAAAAGCTACACAATACTCTGTGCTTGTTAAGTAAAAGCGCTACGATTTTGGATATTAGGTCTGTTGTTAGATAAACGATGGGTTTGAATGCTAAAATATCAACATTAGTCGAAAATTTAGCACAAGCTCACAGTATAAAGCAAAGCAATTGTTTATACTAGTGTGAAAATTAAATAATTAAATTTGTAATGTTGAAAATGCAACTGCCTATATTTCGGAGTAAAATATATCTGAAATGAAAAGGATTTGTTGCATTTTCAATTTAGGCACTACTGATTTTAGCATTGAGTAAGAGAATATGATAATGCTGTAAATCATTTTAATATTGCCTGTTTAATATGAATGTAACAAGCGCGCGTCAGAGTCGGATTCATATCAAAATTGAATTACGCGCATTAATTGATCAATTTTTAATGCTAAAGCGTTTTAATTTGAGATGTTATATAATTGCTCAAGGTAAGCATAGTGGGATGAAACAAGAAAATCTTTACCATGTAATCTTTGATGCTATATTCATAACGTGACGCATTGTAAATTTGGATTAACCAGGAAAGCTAGAATGTAATTTGATGCAAATGCTTTTAGGCAATTACATATTGAGTAATTTCAAGTAGAGTACAATTGCACTAAATCACATATCAACTATATTTAATCGCTTTCACAGTTACACTATTTCCGCATATGCTATGTATCATAACAGTATCTAAATGCTTTGCTTTTTAGTTCTCTTGGTGTCTTGCGACTAATGGCTTCATAATACATACAACTGACATCAAAATGCAGATCTTATGTGAATTTGATATAATTTTTCGTCTCATAATTACTACCGATGTATTATGTTAGAATTCTTAATTGGCACAAAATCGAGGGCAGAGTGCCTTGCATTCTTGCAGAGGGAAACAAAAGCAAAAGTTCAAGGTCTTAATATTAATTTTGACAACACAAGTAGTCTTACTAGTATTATCGAACTAACCTCTTGAGGCGATGCCATCTCGCGCTTTAGCGATAGATGTACAACGCGAAAGGCGGTTTTGTATATTACAATAGATACTCAAATGATTTAGTCTATATTGTTGAAGTGCCTAAATATAGAAGAATTAGTTATCCCCGAATACACCAATAATGAAAAAGTTAACGATACAGTATATTATATAATGAAATAGATTATACGAAATAATATCTCGTAGTTGCAAAAAAAACACTAAAAAGCTGACGATCCAGTGCCAGTTTTCCGTCATGGAGGTGTCACCTTTTTATTATGCTGACTTTGCTAATTTAAAGACTCTTGTATTCATTGATTTTCTGTACTGGAGAACCGTGTCCAAAACAGAAAAATATTGTTTCTTACAATATTAGAAAAGCGGACAAATCCGATCTAGTTATAGTAGAGCTGAGTGAGTCTAATCGTGAACTTAGCTTAGATGAATTCGTGTCAAATACTATCATCATTCCTAATTATGTGAAAATAATAGACTCTGGTGTGTTTGTGGGGTTAATAGATGTGGTTACTAAATCCTCATATCGAACAAACCATGCCAGTTGGGAAAACGGTTGGATCGGGGATTGTGAAGTTGAGTGGGGATCTGAATTGAGTTTAATAATATAATG
>JAITLB010000192.1 GCA_031278175.1 Christensenellaceae bacterium | reverse complement strand
ATGCTTACCTTTTATTTGATAAGCTTTTGCACCTACCATTTTACCTATTACACCACCAAATAACTTATATTTAACTCCATACTCCAAAAAGCCATCGCCTCTCTCTGACTCTTTGACTTCTTCATTTGCTAGCTTGACAGAGTTATCGGCTTTGACGTTGAGCCCAGCAAGTCTTAAATACTCAAACACTAACCCTTTCATAAACACCATAGCACCAGTTCCGTCACTTAATGCGTGAAAGAAATCTATTGATATGCGTTTTTTAAAATATGTCGTTCTGAACAAATAATAATGGTTGCGTATAAAATTGATCTTTTTAAATAATATACCATCATCTTCGCGTACAACAGGAGGATATGGATTGTGATCAAAAAAATGTCGAAATATGCCACTTCGCAGTTGCACATTAAATGTTGGGAAACGTGGTAGAATGTTTGTTAGTGCAGCTAATAAGTATTCCTCATCTACATAATCATCCAGTTCGCATGTAAGGCGAAATAGACTTTGTGTAGCCATCGTAATGTTGATTGGATAAATGACTGCTGAATCATCCAATCTATACCAAATATCTGGGATAGGTTGTCCCTTTGCCATAATTAGCCCTCGTTTGCGCGCTTTTAGAACCAATAACTGAGACTTAATGCCATTACATTTTATGAAATCGAATTCATCAAATACAAAAAAACACTTAGTATAAATTCTCACTACATATTTTAAATTATTTTGTCATATTAAGTCAAACATATAATATAATTAAATAGGAGAATATATGTCAGAACTATTAAATACAGTGGATACGCACTCATTATCCTATACACAAAAGCGCATTACGGTGACAAGTGTAAAGGACGTAATCAACTTTGACGAGAAAGAGATACTCCTTAATTTGCAATTTGGATCTTTAGCAATTAAAGGTGTTGCTCTTAGCGTTGATGAGTTCAACGCTAAAACAGGCGCGCTAGTACTCTCGGGAAAGCTCATCTCACTTAGTTATGAGAATTCAAGAGAAAAGCTCGGACTATTTAAGCGCTTCTTTAAATAACAATGCCAGAGTCATCAAATATCAAACAATTATTAATAGCACTTACTTATCTAGGTAGTGGTGCATGTTTTTGCTTTGTCGCGCAATTATCGCAGTACATGATTGCAAACAAATCACTAACTCTGAAATGTATCTGTAACTTTCTCTTCGCGGTTTTATTTTCAATCGTTTTTATTTTGCTGTCCCACTTTAAATTAGATGGGGTATTTGCTTTTTACGCGCTCTCCTCTTTATTGCTCGGATATTTAATAACAAGATATCCTAGTCAAATTCTAATTAAAAAATCATTAGATCGGATAATAAAAATGTATAAACTTAAAAAGACAGCAAATACTAAGAATGAAGTTAGAGCAGGTAAAAATGCTCAAAATAAAGCTTCGAGGAGAATAAATCTTGAGTACAAATAGTAATACTAAAAATTCAAAAGCTCAAAGCAACTCGCAATGTGGCAGTAAAAACGCTACTAATAAAGGATCTAATTGTGGCGCGGCTAAAAATGCCGATGCTTGCGATGAGAGCAAATAATTAATATCCTACACTAAGGTTTACTGACTACAATTTCAACACATAGAAAGAAATTTATGTGTGACAAATAGTTTGTCTAAATTTGGTTATTTAAATTAAAGTTTTACTTCAAATGCCGGCATCATCTGTTGGCATTTTTTATATTTAAACAATAATCTAGCAAACTCAAACATTCTAATGGTCACATATATAAAATTCAATCATTTGGTTTTCTATTACAACTTATTTGCCATTTAAAAACCTAATAGGTTTTGCAAGTAATATTGACTATTCAGCCTAATTTTAGTATAATATGTGTGGTTATGGTTTGGAAATTGAAATTAAATAAAGTTTGATCTTTTTTATTATGTCCAACACTGTAACTTAATACAAATTAGGAAAGCCAAAATGAAAAAATACTTACTTTTACTCTAGTACTTATCATTATTTCAGCAGTCTTTATGACATTCATAGCATGCACAGGGCTTCTTGAGAAACAATCGAAGTATGAGATTGAAATCGAAAATGTTGCAGCTAAGAAGTCTATGACTTCCAGTTCATATCTTGTTGAAACAACAAATGGTTATTTCGTTGTAGTGGATTTGCTTGTCAAAGCAAAAAGCATCTCTAGAGCAGTTTTCACTACAGATGTGTATTTAAATATTGATAGTGTTAAGTACGAACTGCATTATAATCTTTATGGCAATCAGGACACTCAAATACTAGGGTACGTTGATATTGATACCGACCTGAAATCAAGGGTGCAACTTATATTTGAGGTCACAAGCGCTGACGTTTCGAAGACAATTATTTTGGTCTTTGATGGTGATGAAATCACATTGCCACAACCCAAGATGGCTTCCATTGAGGATCTTTTAGGATTGTAGAGATAAACCTCAAAACTTTTAAGTAACAATACCAATACATAAAAAGTATCCTCTGATAAAACGTTTGACACTTCGATATAGATAAAAGTGCGATTGCCTTTTATTGTTTTTGAAATCGTTCTGCCAACTTCAAGAGTCCATGTTTCATCGTTAAGCGAGAAGTACAAGTTGATGGTGGCAATTTCAAAGGATGTACATTTTCAATAATGCCTAATGAACTATCATTTCACCATTTGATATTGCGCATCTCCTTTATTGTTATCTTTTGTAGTGTTCGCGATTCGCTTTTGCATTAACTGACCAAGCTTTAAAACCCACAGCAACTTCTATTTTAAATAGTTGAAATGGAAGTTGCTTTGCTTAATTTGCCTATAATCGATTTGGACATCTAATTTATTCTCTAGATTTAAATATTCAATTAGGGATATTCGAATTGTTTGTTACATAAGCCACTAATATTTAAATGCTATCAATCAGGTTTTACCTTTCTAAAACTTTCCAGCTAGGTTTATAGATTTAAGAATCGATACCTTTTCTTTGCAATAATTGCTAGAAACACATCGAGACAATTAGTATTTTGACTGAATTTAAATCTTCAAATTTAAATTGGAATGCGTGCAATTTTATTGACAGATATTTTGTGATTTATCAATATATGAATAAACACACTTAAAGTGTTATTCAAATACATAATCACCTAAATGATTATTAGAAAACGCAGAGATTATTGATGGTAGAGGATATTAGCTTAGCAATCATTAGGTTGTATGCTACTAATTTAAGCAATAAGACAACTGCTGAAATTCAAGATTGTTCAATGCAAACTGTAAGGAATACACTTAAAAAAGTTTAAGGAGGGTGTTTTTAGCTTTGAAAGATAAAAGAATTGGTGTGACCGTTCCCAAATAAAGAAAGAGAAAGCAACAGAATGTATGGAACAAGCCATTGCATTGTGTGGTAATTAAATATGTACCGCAATGCTAATAAGAGAAAAAATTCAAGAACTTGCAGTAATAGAATTATCTACAGCTGGGCGGTTAACCCCACGCATATCCTGCACGATGTAGTCTGCTTTTTAGTATTTCATCGCTATTTAATCTCGTTAATGATCCAGGTGGTCATTCTGCGACTACAGTGCCTTTATTCTTGACTTTCCACAAGTCCGATTTATCCGAGCCAATGCGATAGATTAAATTATTTTCTCTTAAGTGTTTAATCAGAACCAAACAGTGCAGACATCAATGTTTACTTTTTCGGCTCAATCTTGGGCGGTCATTGCACCATTGGCTTTAAGCATTTCCAAAATGGTCTTATCGCGTTTTGTCAATTTACAGTGACATTTGCAGTGACATTTTCTTGCGCCATTCGCAATTCCAATGTCGTCCTATCGGGATTTAATTACTCCGAAAGTTTAGGCAATTTATATTCTTTTCACAAGCCCGATTTATCCGAGGCAATGCGCTCGATTAAATTATTTTCTCTTAGGTGCTTTAATGCGCACCAGTTTTTCTTTTAGTTCCATTGCAATCACCGAACCGATTATTGATGTAGTCGATAATAACACATTATATTATTTTTAACAAGCCCTTGGCGACAAAAATTATATATTTTTTTTTAAACCTAAATTCCCGCAAAAGCATGACTACCTGAGCCAATATTTCAAATGTTTTATACGTGTTCTGCTGTATGTGTGATTTGTTTTTGCATTAACTAACCAAGTTTCAAAGAGTAATGCAACTTCTATTTTCAATAATTGAAATGGAAGTTCCCTTTGTCATATAACTTCTCAAAATTTTAAATAAACTTTAAACTAATGATACCAACTCGGAGAAAAAGATGTCACTCAGTTCAACTTACATCGGCGCTGTCAGGTTAACATACAAGCTTCACCGTGCAAGATTTTGTTTTACTTAAGTAGCAATCCCATTAGTCTAAAGTATTTTTGTAGAGTAACATGCTAATCTATCACTAGTCATGCACTTAAATATTTTTAAATGTATGTGCAAACGCTTTTACCCGCGAAATAAAACGCAACACACTCATATTTTGCATTGTAATACTTACAGTTAACATGTTAAGCTGTTTGTTATATTAAAAGGCACAGTGCGTTAGATTGCATTATGAGCGTCAACGTTAAATTCAAATTGTAATATCTAAACATTGTCGATTTTTGATTCTCGTATCAATTCAAATCCATAACAGAAGTCTTAACGTACTAGCATCATTACTTGGATCGTCTGTTTTGCAGTCGCTTTGGCGCAATATACTAAGTCAAGTCTTGCACTTTATACTTTTATCATAGTCTTGAATATAATCACTTATACACTTAATATCTAAATATTCATCGACACGAGCACGTATTAATTCTTCATCAACCGAATATGTTACCAATTGTCCATCAATTGTAATGGTACTAGATTCAGCTAATTTGATAAAATCTTCGAGAAAACGTATTACGAGATCTTTATTCTCGCGTCTGAATTGACATACAGTCGTGAAATTAGGAATTCTGCCTCGGGTAAGCCTTATTGCATGTTTATCTTTATAAGCAGATCTTTCGATTGCTCTAGATGAAGTTATTCCTTGTGCCAAATAGTACAAACAAATTTTCAACATGCTCTTAACAGAATAATAAGCACGTCCTACGCCAACTTTTCGTTGACCTGGGAAATTACTAACATCTACCTTTTCTACCAAATGTTCAATTATCCATGCAAGCTGTCCAGATTGCACAGCAAGAAGATCAGTGCTACTAGAAGCACCGACACTACCTTCATTATGATCGTTATTAGCCATACTAAAATTATATCATAAAATTCAAAAAAGTTAAATATATTTTATTTGACTCTTTGTTTGACTTCAAAATTTTACTGCTTACAACATAGTGCGCATGTGTTCTCAATTTTGAGGCAGAACTTGATGCACTTTGTCGTTTTACAGTTTAATATTTTCTGTGCTTAATTACAATTTGCTTGGGATATAGAAATTTTACTGTTTTTTAGTGTAGAGTTAATTATGCGATGTGCTTATAGATCTAAATTATGTACTACCTAAAAATATTTTTAATCTCGCCAACGTCTATATGATGAAATTGCATCAATTTTCATCAACTTTAAAATCCAGCTTTACACCATGCGCATACATTGTTGAATTAAGCGCAGTTGAAGTGACATGATCACTTTTAACATTTACACAACCACGGCAATAAATCACTGTTGTTATAATATTGAATAGATAAGCAAAATTTAATAGTGTTCGAAAAAAACTAATCGTGATTTAATTTTTAATATTAAGAGGATTTGCAAACTGTGTTTGAGGTGTACCTATCATATAATATTTAAAAACTTAGTAATGAAACTGCTTGCGCTCATAAATTTACAAACAATATACTCGTCATGAGAATCTCGACAGTTTATCTATTTGCGTATATAATTTGCATTTATACTGTTACTGCTTGCTCTAAAATTAATTTTAATGCGCAATTTTACAATTATTTGCAAATGTATATGCTATATTACACAAATATAATCTAATTGACTAGTTAACAATTGACAAAAATTAATTTAAGTAATAAAATGTGAGTATGTTAGATGCCAAGCAAAAACTTAATGCTCTGCCTACCAATAGTGGCGTATATGTGATGCTTGATGATGCGTCACAGATAATTTATATAGGTAAAGCTAAGAATCTTAAGACGCGAGTAAGACAGTATTTTAATCCATCTTCATCAAAAACTGAGAAGACAATGATATTAGTCGAGAAAATCGCTGATGTCAAATACATAATTACACCTACAGAATTAGATGCTCTAATCCTTGAAAACAATCTGATCAAGGAGCATAAACCAAAGTACAATATCCTTCTAAAAGATGATAAAACCTATCCATATATTAAAATCAACACTAAATCGGATTTTCCATCACCAGAAATCACTCGCAGATTGAAGCCTGATGGATGCAAATACTTTGGTCCATATATGATCGGCATCACTGCTACATCTATACTCGATTTGCTACAAATAGCTTTTCCTATCAGAAATTGCACTGGCGAACTAAAGCAATCAGGAAAAGATAAGCGTGAATGCCTAAATTATCATATAGGTAGATGTTTAGCACCATGTACTGGTAAAATTGCACGAGATGATTATCATTTGCTTATAAAAAAGTCAATGAACTTCCTTAACGGTGACGATAAAGAAGTAAGACAACTACTTCAAGATAAAATGACCACTGCTGCCAGCACCCAACAATTTGAGTTAGCAATGCAATACCGGGACGCTCTTCAAACTCTCGATAAACTTGTACGTAAGCAGACTATAAACTTCCCA
>JAITLB010000182.1 GCA_031278175.1 Christensenellaceae bacterium | reverse complement strand
GTAGATGGCTTAGGATATCTACTTAAAATGGCATTAATACGTAGCATTAATTCTCTACCAGAGAACGGTTTTATAACATAATCATCTGCACCAACTTCAAAACCGTGTATACGATTATACTCTTCATCACGCGCAGACAGCATAATGATAGGCACACTAGATTTCTTTCTTATTTCTTTTGTAGCTGAAAATCCATCCAGGTTTGGCATCATAATATCCATAATAACTATATCAGGATATTCGTTTTCCACAGCTTCTATTGCCTTTTCGCCATCTACGGCTTCAATTACTTGATACCCCTCATTAGTAGCATATTTGCGAACTAATGCGCGTATAGCTTCTTCATCGTCAACTATAAGTATTTTATGCATTTAAATTATTCCTATAATATAAAAATTTTTTGAGTAATAAATTTACTCGTCACTATCATCTTCTTGTTTTTCTTGTAGCGTTATATAACACTCTCTTACAACACCACCACGAACAAATGTTACCACTATCTTGTCATTAACAGCATATTTCCTTAACTCGTTAACCCACTCTTTTTTAGTGAATATCTGTCTGCCATTTACAGCAATAACATAGTCACCTGTCGAGAGTGTAGTGTCCCCATTAATATTTATGCTTGTTATGCGCAATCCTATGCGTTGTTGCAAGATATTGGGTATGCTAACTTCGTTAAACTTAAACATATCTTCATCAACGCGACCACTTACGTATCCTTTTGTCATTAATTCAGTAAGAGTTGTATAAATTACATCTCCTGGAATAGCATAACTAATCCCACGATCATAATCTGCAACATTTACAAATCCAATAAAGTTACCTAGGCTATCAAACAAGCCTCCAGCAAAATCATCATTTTCGACACATACGTTACTTTGAATAACGTACATCGTTTCATCACCAATGGATATTACCTTTCCGCCTACACTTATTATACCATTATATGCTATCCCAGATCGACCAAATGAGAACACATTATTCCCTGGCACAATATTTTCAAAAGCACTTACAGTCACAGGTTGCAATTTTGCTGAAGTCGTCACTAATGCTAGCCCAATAACTTCATCGTAGAGAGCAACACTCCCGTGCAATATATTGCCATCTGAAGTTTCAATCAACACACCTTCACTACAACTAGTGACTTCATCGTCTGTCAAAATATAACTTCCTGTTTCTTGATCGGATGCCCACACAACACCGCGCCACTGCCTCGTGCCTTCTTTTGACTGTGATGACATACTTGCACTGCTAGACATTACATTTACTATTGATTTATATGCCTTTGTCAAAGATTCGTCTGGTATTTGATTAAGATTTTGAACACCAATGGTCGGATCCACTATGATGTTGACGATTTTAGAAGTATTCTCATCCCGTCTAGTAGCATTAGTAGCACAAATCCAAGCTATATAACCTGATAAAAAGCACAACGCAAGTACAGCAAGAAC
Organism: Christensenellaceae bacterium; assembly: GCA_031278175.1. Lineage (GTDB taxonomy): Bacteria > Bacillota > Clostridia > Christensenellales > DTU072 > JAITLB01. Next base: position 6,539 of record JAITLB010000182.1, on the reverse strand, counting down.
ATATATTGCTTTTACTCTACTGTGACCAGCATTTACGCATTCTTTGGCATTATTTTTTCGTTCATAATGTTGGTCGTACTTTTGATCATCGTACATTTTTTGTTAACTCGCACAACAGATTTCAAAATGAATTTGCGGTCACCCGCTTATCGAAATCGCCTAACTTGAACCTAGGTTTAGTCCATTAATAGTTATAATGTATTATATACATGCACTTTGAAAACTATTTGAATAATATATAAAGTTTTAATGTATATATAACAAGAAAAAATAAACCTAATGACAATTGATTAACACTCGTCTAAAATGTCCTTCCACCGCCTAATATTTGATAAAACTAAGATATGATTAGACCATTTTAGATAAAGTTTTTAACATACAATTGCATCTAGATATAGTTTAAGCAATTTGATATCATAATATACTGTTTGGATGCACTTAGTATTTGTTATAATGCCCGCTCGGGCTTTTGTGTATAAAATTAGCATCTATTGTCGTGCCCTCCGCTTTTGATCCCTCGGCACTTATTTAAATAAGCGACAAGGGATCAAAATTTTCAGCTACTAAAATAAACAACGATACACACTTTAATAACATTGTAATACAGACCTGCTGCACTCACTCATGCACGCTAGCAAAGCCACCACAGCACGCACTCAATTTACATATAAACTATATTAGTTTAAATTCTCATTTGATGTCGCGCGTGTTATGCCTTTTAAATGCATTTTTATAGTGTTGTGCGTTCTTCAGGGATGACAACTTCTTCAATTTGAGTTATAAATGCAGAAGTTAAGTCCATCTCTACCGCGACACTAGTAGCAACTACATTAGCAAAAGAAATACCGCTTGCAGCACTAAAAGCATCATAGAATGTAGTAGGACTACCATTTGCTGTTAAGGTAGTAGATTCATTAATAATCCTTTGAATATCTTCAGGAGTTATCGACAACAGCGTATTGAGTTTAGTTAGTTCGTATTTGTATCGAACTGTTTCCTCGTTAGGTAAAGTGAGTGCGCCTAAAACATAAACTAGACTTCTATTATATACCGAAGCCTCCGACTCAGGACTTAGAGCTAACACCTCGTCCATCAGTTTTTCTAGATCAAACGCACACTGTATGTTAGTAATTTTATTACCTACTGCATCTAGATAATTAAAATTAAGAGTGCAATCTTTGTAATAAATGGAGAGTCTGTTGAGCCCATCAGGATTCCTAATGTAAATAGCAACAGTGCTAGCATTTATATTGTCGCTATTATAATCTATCTCTGCTACAAACGCGTGTTTCTTGGTCGACTCACTAACATAATAGAAATCAACAGCTAATTTAAATGGTGAAAGGTCGTATCGGGTATAGTTTTCTAACAATTTTACAGGAATTATATTAGTAATCAATTCTGACTTGCATATTAACTCGTTCAATTTCAACGTCAAATTATACGCTAAGCCTTCGAAAATTGTGCTTGTATGAGAAGAACTTCTCGACACATCAAATTTAACATCAATCTCGCTAAGTCTTCCAGCGTTAAATGTGGATTGTGCACCTTCGACAGTTTTGAATTGGACTTCAAGTGTCATTGGTGGTAAGCCGTTTGAAGAAACCTGAGCACTTGTTACGTTAAATAAATTCTTGAACAAGAAATTAAGATCCGTTGCATATTGATTATATGCTGTATTTGAAACCAGTGCTTTTAGGGTTGCGGTTAAATCTATTGCTGCATAGAAATGCTTAGTATAGGTTTGTAGATCGTTCTTTTGGTATTCATATTTTATTTGTGTACCAGTCTTTAACCTTATAACATCACTTAATTGTTCTGTCATTGTATCGAGCGAAGTAATTGGTGCTAAAATATGCATTGATTGGATAGGATACGGTATTTGAAGCTTAGTGTCGCCAGATCGAACATAGAGCATTGGATTTTCATCATCGTTAATGTGGTACACGCTAAATATCACTTCACCGTTTGAATCCATTACCTCAAAGCGAAGCACATTGTCGGACTTAACAGTTTCTGAATAGTTCAATTTTAAACTTGCAGTGTACGACTTGTTTGCTAAATTAACTATGCCCTCAGTCTCTAGTGAAGAAACTGTTACACTGGTTGGCTTTGACGTGCTTACTGACTTTATGGTGTTAAACAAGCCAAAGAAAAGATCATTTGCTACATCTGTGACGGAGGCATTACCTTTTGTAAATCCTGCAGTATAAAAAGAATCTGTCTCTGTTTTAGTTTCAGTATTTGTATTACCACCACCATTACAAGAAACGGCTAAAATGCCTATAATTATACCGAGCGCGATCACTACTATTATGTGAAAAAAAAGGTGTTTTTTCATTCCACAATTCTCCTTAAATAGTTATTTAAATGGTGTATCAAATTATCAGCACTAACCACATTTTTTCTTGTGCCACTAAGCTATATACCCCTAAAGTGGCACATATCAATCGGTTCTAACTCATATCGTTTATCACCATTAATTTTTTTATTCTTTCAAGACACTCACTATTGCTTACCGTTTGAGTTATACCACTTGCACGCAATCGGATCTCAATACTATCACTGGCAATTAACCGCTGACTAATTACTACTCTTATAGGTATTCCCATAAGATCACAGTCAGCGAACTTGACACCAGGACTTGATTCGCGATCATCATACAAAGTTTCAATACCCGCACTAGTAAGTTTGGAGTACAGTTCATCGGACTTCTCTTTTATCACTGGATCATCGTACCTTAATGGACACAAATAAACAATCCAAGGTGCCACTTGCAACGGCCAGTTTAGTCCTTTCTCGTCAGAAGTTTCTTCGGCTATACTAGCCAACGCTCTTCCAACACCAATTCCATAACATCCCATAATAGGATTGACGGCGACACCATCTTTGTTTGAGACGGTCATGCCCATAGATTGTGTATATTTTGTTCCTAATTGAAATATGTTGCCGACTTCTACACCAGCAACGACATCAAGAGGCGCACCACAACAACTACAATGTTGCCCTTGCTTTACTTTTGCAATGTCGACAAACTCTTTTACTTTGATATCTCTTTCAACCGAAACACCAGTTGTATGATATCCTGCCTTGTTAGTTCCTATAACCATTCCGTTCGCGCCTTTAAGTGTGCGATCGTATACAACTATAGAATCTTTAGGAAGTACCAAATTAATCGGCCCTATGTTACCTGCTTTTATCTCGCTTTCGCTACCTAAATTTGCAGGAACGACTTCACGTCTTACGACCTTTTTTAATTTAGCTTCGTTTACTTCATAATCGCCACGTATGAAGCATACCACAACATAAGATTCACCTTTGATATTATAGACAACAGCTTTGATTGTCTTGTCTTTGGTAATCTTAAGAGCTTCGGCCACTTCATCAATCTCCTTAGCGTCACCTGTAAAGATTTCTTGCATCTTTGAAGGTTCAACGCTTAAATTGACTGGAACAACGGCATCAGCCACTTCCATATTTGCTTTATACCCACACGAATTGCATAATACGATTTTATCCTCGCCCGCATCGCTTAAAAACATGAACTCGTGTGAGATCTTGCCACCCATCATCCCTGAGTCGGACTTGACTGCCACCACATTTTTGAGTCCTACGCGTTTGAAAATGCGAACATATGCGTCATAGACCTTTTGATAGTATTCTTCCAAATCCTCATGTGTTAAATGAAAAGAGTAAGCATCTTTCATTGTAAACTCTCTCACTCGAATCAAACCACCGCGCGAACGGGCTTCATCACGAAATTTTGTCTGAATTTGATAAATCATGAACGGCAACTGGTGATGACTAGTTACATTATCTCTAGCAAAATGCACAGCTGCTTCTTCATGAGTCATCCCCAACACCATAAATCTGTTACCTCGATCAGTAAACCTAACCAGTTCTTCGCCGATAGAGTTATAACGTCCTGACTCATCCCAAAGTTCTTTGGGCATCACTACTGGGAAAGAGCATTCTTGCCCATCAATGGAGTCCATTTCTTCTCGTATTATATTTTCAATTTTTGTAGCAATTCGTTTTGCTGGCATCCCGAACGACCAAATACCATTAGCTACTGATTTTATAAACCCTGCTCGCATAAGCAAAGCATGACTTTTTAATACAGCATCTGCTGGTTGCTCTTTAGTTCTAGAGCCAACTAGTTTTGAAATGCGCATTTACTGCCCCCATCATATTTTACTCAGTTACTGTAATAGAAATCACTGTCTCATACTTGTTGAGATATACTGCTTTAACGTCATAATCACCAGCTTCGGTAAATTTGTTGTCGACAAGTTTTAAGTTTGACTTGTCAAAAACCAAACCAACACTAGTAGATATAAGTGTTGACGTTGTATCATCCGACAATGTAGCAGTGTATACAAATGAAGATGCAGAAAACTCGTCACCTACTTTAAAGGTAACTCCTGATGCCACTTCACCTGTGATTTTAGTAATCACAGTAGTCTTATCTGATGGCGTACATGCAACCATCGAAACAGTTAAAGCTATCACCGACAAAACAAGTACGGTTAATAGAATAACTTTTTTCATATTAAACGATCTCCTCAAAAGTTCGAATGGACAAAGTACTCCCGACTATTCGAACCATCTCCTGCTTCATCCACACGGCCTCGCGTTAACGATTTCGCTTAGGTCTTACATAATTGTGTCATCAGGCGTAACTTTCGGCGCAAAGCACCGTAGCAAATATTATTTAAATAACTAGCATAAATTGCAATATTCAAGCATTAAAATCAATGCTAACTGACCTTGTTCAATCTGGTAAGTTGCTATGCTTAATTTAACCTAATTAAACTTTAAGCATTTCCAGAACCGCAAAATTAAATGTCTTAATCCGACTCAAAAACGCATTCACCGTGAGGTCACTATTCGCTTTGAGATTTGAGTGATTCATTTTTACAGTTTGGCTTGCAACTTAAGATGATTTGTGCGCAAACTATGCTCTATAAATTATATGCTTTTGGCTCTCATTTGTCAATATTTTTTTGTTTTACTAGCATAATAGACGTGTACAAATTGCATTTTCGCTAATTTAATTAACTTATACGCATTAATAACTACAAAATATGCTACAATGATTCAAGGCTCAAGCATTATATTGAATTTTTATCTCTATTTTTGACACTTAAAGCATCATTTAGTGTCTATTAAAACTTATTCTAATGCCGATTTTAAAACTGCACTTTGCAAGAAAGAAAATGAATTTTAAAGTTCCTGCCTTTGCCTCAAGCAATTTGCTTGTTCAAATTGACATCGATATAGTCTTATCGGGTGTTGAGATATGATGATCAGTGCGGAATTTTTGTTATATCACATCCTAGCGAAGTAAATATCTCATTTAAATTTTGATATCCACGATCAATATGATGCACACCATGTATAACTGTCATTTGACTAGCACCTAGTCCAGCTAGTACAAGCGCCGCGCCGCCTCTTAAATCCATAGCACAAACCTCCGCACCCGTTAGTTGTGGCACACCACTAACAAATGCGAATTTATCTTTTACTTTGATCCTTGCGCCCATTTTATATAATTCTGGCACATGTTTATATCGACTCTCAAATATATTTTCTACTATTATTGTTGAACCTTCCGCTATTGCCGCAAGTGATGTCAGCGGTGCTTGAAGATCAGTTGGAAATCCTGGATAAGGTTGTGTTTCAATTATTCCAAATGCACTAGGTCTAGCATTTGCCTCAATCATAATTGCGTCATTTGAAATTGAAATATTACAACCTGCCCTTGATAGTTTAGCAAGTAGTGACTCTTGATGTCTAGCACATACACTTGTAAGATTAACACTACCGCCACAAATAGCAACAGACATCAGTATCGTCCCTGTTACTATCCTGTCTGGCATCGCTGTATAGTCTACACTTGCTAGCGACTCTACACCATCGATCTTTATATGTGATGTGCCAGCACCTGTAATTTTTGCACCCATTCCGCACAAGAAATTCTGCAAATCAATTATTTCAGGTTCACACGCTGCGTTGACTATTGTAGTAGTGCCGAGCAGCGTTGAAGCTAACAACATGATATTTTCAGTTGCGCCAACACTAGGATAATCTAGTGTAACACATCCAGCTTTTGCATCTCTAGCATCACAATTTATGTATCCGTATTTTTCTATTATTCGCACATTCAGCTCGGATAATGCTTTTAAATGCAAATCAATAGGTCTAAGCCCAATATCACAACCTCCAGGATAAGCTACTTTAGCACTCTTCATTCTCGCTAATATAGAACCTAGCAAAAACACCGAACTTCTCAGTTCACATGCTTGGTGCTTGGGTATTTCATATGCAAACAGTCCACTGCTTTTGATTTCTGCAATGTCTTTGTTTCTTTCAACGCTTACCCCTAGTGAAGATATTATTCGTATCATATTATCTACATCTGCGAGTCTAGGGCAATTTCTTATCCGCACCGGGTCACTAGTAAGTATCGAGGCAGCAAGCATGGGCAATACGGAATTTTTTGCACCGTGAATTTTAACTTCACCGTTTAATTTTTT
>JAITLB010000091.1 GCA_031278175.1 Christensenellaceae bacterium | reverse complement strand
AAAAGTGGAAAACGACAGACTGGATACGTAAATTAGTGAAAAAGCGCAAATAATCATAAACTCAAAAAGTTGGTTTTCGCGAGAATTAATAATTTGCTTAAAAGGGGCAGTAAACCTGCTTGCAGTGCGCGGAATTTGCAATAATTCATGCGAATTTATGTCTTTAATGCTGAAATGTCGATGTCCATCATCACACAATTCATTGCAGATTTCATTTGCCGTGCTATCCTTTTTGTATATTTTCCCCCAATAAGCACATGTCGATTCAAAGTGTATTTACTTCGAATTCTTAAGCTCTCTTGCTTGCAAGTTTGATTAAGCTATTAAATGTATTTACTCTTTATGCAAACACCCCTTGTTAGGAGTATTAATGCTACCTATCTTGCTTTTAAGTCTGTTGCTTGCTACTAAAAAGCATGTGTTTTATTACACACTAATAGCATCGCAATTTATGCAACGTGACCTTTATGAAGATATGTCTCAATAGTTCAAATACTCCTCTATTTGGGTTTTGGGTTAATCGCAAATTCCTGGAAAGTAAGCATAAAACAACAGTCTAGCTTTTTATACTTTATCTTGACACTTCGCTGTTTATATGGTAATATATTCGCCGAGATTAAAATGACTTAAGCACCCATTTTAATTAAATTTTGAAAGGAGAATTATATTATGTCATATATTATCGATCAAGACAAATGCATCACTTGTGGTGCGTGTGCTGGCGCTTGTCCTGTAGATGCAGTGGAAAACACAGAATCCAAGTATGCAATTAATGCGGATGTCTGTATAGATTGCGGATCTTGCGCAGGCGAATGCCCTTGTGAAGCCATAAGCGGCTAATTCAGTTTTAGTAAAAAATCCTTGTCCCGCTAGTGACATCATCTAAAGTGCAACACTATGGTGATGTCACAGCTTTGAATTCATGAAATGGCGGTAAAAGCATAGTGCATAACAGTCAACGTATAATAGTCCGTGCCATTTCCGAGATATGCTCAGAACACGCAATTGAGTTAAAAACTTACTCTTACGACTGGATTATGAAGTTAAGTTATAAAAGTCGTGAGATGTTCATTTATGGTTATCAATTTCCGTTGAACGGTGCAGTAGCGGATGCCCTATGCAAAGATAAGTCTGCCACATATGAGTTGCTTAAAGAATGCAAAATTCCAGCTATACCACATCTGTATTTTACCTGTCCAGAATGGAAACATTATGTCGGAGGTTCTGATGATCAACAAAGATTAAATGATTTGTTGAGTGAGTATGGCATGTTAGTTCTAAAGCCGAACGAAGGCACAGGTGGGCGAGATGTATATTTTGTTGACAGGGTTGAAACAGTACTTGAAGCGCAAATGAAGATATTTAAGCGCAATGACGCTATGGCGGTTTCGCCATTTTTTCAAATTGAAGATGAGTATAGGACCATTGTGCTTAATGACACTGTAAAGATTACTTACAAGAAAAAACGTCCATCAGTTATCGGCGATGGAGTAAAGAATGTTGCATTGTTAGCGCATGAAAAATATTCAGGGCTTGTAGAGGTCGCACCTAGTGTGGATCTAAACTATGTGCCTCTAGCGGGTGCCGAGTTTATATTGTCACAAAAGCATAATTTGGGATTAGGTGGTGAGGCTCAAGATGTTGATGACAGTGTACTTTTGCAACAGATCGAAGAACTAGCGATCAAAGTTGCAAAGATTATAACAATAAGATTTGCAGCGGTAGATATAGTCATACTTAGCGGAGTGCCTTACGTGCTAGAAATCAATTCAGGTGTAATGGCTGAAAACTATGGAAGCACCTCAAAAGCTAATTATGATAAAATTAAAAAGATATACGAAGAAGCAATAAACGAAGATTTAAAGTTTATGATGTAGAACCACTTTTGAGTATAGCAATCGTGATTTAATTAAAAAAACGATGGGAAATGCGCTTAGGATGCGTCAAAACTTTTGACAAAATCGAATCATATTGCTAAAATCTTGTTGCACATATATTTGATGTGATAATATGCACATCAAAAGTAAAAATAAGGAGATTACGAAGAAACATGACTGATAAAGCTTTAGTAAAGTTTGATCGAGTTTGTGAAATTTTGGATAAACATGGACGTAATCCACATATGCTCATTAAAATCCTACAAGAGATACAAGAGGAGTACAAATACCTTCCCGAAGAAATAATGATGTATATAGCAACAGCCCTAGATATTTCTCCAGCTTTTGCGTACGGCGTTGCGACATTCTATTCTCATTTCACACTACAGCCAAAAGGAAAAAATATAATAAAGGTTTGCGACGGGACAGCATGTCATGTCAAGAAATCAGAAGAAATCATTAACGCACTTGAATCTAAATTAGGATTATCTAAAGAAAAACATACTACGGATGACACGCTTTTTACGCTTGAAACAGTGGCATGTTTGGGTGCTTGTGGAATAGCGCCAGTCGTTGTATTAAATGATGAAGTTCATGGAGCAATGAATAAGGAAAAAGTTATTAGTCTAATAGATAAAATTAAAGCGGAGGAGTTAGCAAATGCACAAAGTTGATCTTGAAGCGCGCAAGCAAGCATTTAATGATTGCATGAAAGATTATAAAGTACGTATTATAATCTGTGCTGGAACGGGTTGTATGGCTAATGGCTCGCTTCCAATATATAACAAATTTATTGAGATAATAAAAGGGAAAGGATATCCGATAACTGTTTCGCTAGAAAGAGAAAAAGCGGATTATTTAATGTCACAAAGTGGATGCCAAGGCTTTTGTCAAATGGGTCCGCTTGTAACAATATTGCCACAAGGGATATTATATACAAAAGTTAAAGTTACTGACGTAGAAGAAATAGTTGAGTCAACGATATTAAAAGGTACAATAATAGACCGCTTGGTGTACAATACACCTAAAGGTGAGGCAATTGCAGAAAAAGAAAAAATTCCATTTTATGCTAAGCAAGATCGTATAATGTTAAAATTATGCGGTAATGTTGACGTTGCTGATTTAGATGAATACATAGCAAACGAAGGTTATTTTATGGCACGCAAAGCTGTATTTGAAATGACCGATGTTCAAATATGCAAAGAGATTCTAGATTCAGGTCTGAGAGGACGCGGCGGCGGTGGTTTTCCAACTGGCAGAAAGTGGGATATAACTAGGCAAAACATATCGGATATAAAGTACGTAATTTGCAATGGTGATGAAGGTGACCCTGGTGCTTTCATGGATCGGTGCGTTATGGAAGGAAATCCACATAGTGTGCTTGAAGGTATGATAATAGCAGCAAAAGCTATAGGCGCATCCATTGGTTACGTTTATGTTAGAACGGAATACCCCTTAGCTGTTGAGAGATTAAAAATAGCCGTTAAACATGCTGAGGCTGTTGGTATCTTAGGTGATAACATATTCGGTTCTGATATGAGTTTTCATATCAACATAATGGAAGGCGCGGGTGCGTTCGTCTGTGGAGAAGAGACTGCTTTGATGTCCTCGATCGAAGGAAAGCGTGGTATGCCATCTCCAAAACCACCATTTCCAGCAGAAAAAGGGCTTTTCGGCAAACCTACTTTAATTAACAACGTTGAGACGCTCTCCACAGTGCCACTTATTTTAAGAATAGGTGCTGAGAATTATGCCAAGTTTGGCACAAAGACAGCAAAGGGTACAAAGACATTTGCGCTAACTGGGCATGTCGCGAATACGGGATTGATTGAAGTGCCATTCGGCGCTACACTAAGAGAAATTATTTACGAGATAGGCGGTGGTGTTATAGATGACGCTGGCAATCTTACTAACGAAGATTTCAAAGCGGTTCAAATAGGTGGACCTTCTGGTGGCTGTCTCACTAAAGCACACCTAGATTTGCCACTAGATTATGAAACTTTGCAATCGGTTGGTGCAATGGTAGGATCAGGTGGTTTGGTCGTTATGAACAATCAAACTTGTATGATTAAGATTGCGCGATTCTTTATGCAATTTACTCAAAACGAGTCATGTGGTAAATGTGTCGTATGTAGAGAAGGCACGAGACAAATGCTAGCACTACTAGATGATATAATCGAAAATAGAGCCGATGCCGATACGCTAGAATTGTTAGAGGAATTAGCTAACACCGTTAAAATAGGGTCATTATGTGCTCTAGGGAAAACTGCACCTAATCCAGTTTTATCCACTTTAAGGTATTTTAGAGATGAATACAACGCACATGTTTTTGAAGGATATTGCCCAGCGAATAGTTGTGATGCTTTCAAGAAATACACTATAATAAAAGATAAATGTAAGAGTTGTAGTTTGTGTTCTAGAAAATGTCCTGTTAATGCAATCAAAGGCGAACGAGGCGTGCCTTATGAAATAGATTCGAAAAAATGCATTAAGTGTGGTGCTTGCGTAGCAACATGCAAATTTGGTGCAATAGTGGTCGGGTAAAAGTTATTTTACTCCGCGAGAAGTGTAGATTATATAAAGTAGCAAAGAAACATTTCAATGTCTTATCTTAAATAAAAGAGGCAATATTTAAATGTGGTGAAATAAAATGCTTAACTAATCGACACTATGTAACAAAACTAACAAGGTTCTTTAATATGACATGTATGTACAATAAAAGAACCAGACTTAAGCAAAAGATAGACTAACTGTATAACAGAAAAATGAGAGTTTCTACGTTTTATAAACGTGTAGGAGAAATTACATGGTAAGCACAAGTAATATGGAAATTAAAACAGCAGTAATAGATGGGATGGTAACCCCATTAGAAGGTGAGAAAAATTTATTAGAGCTAATACGCAAGGCAAATGTTGAATTGCCTACGTTTTGTTATCACTCTGATATAAGCGTATATGGTGCGTGTAGAATGTGCATGGTTGAAGTTGAAGGTCGTGGCATTGTGCCAGCCTGCTCAACACCAATAGCACCTAATATGGTAGTTAAAACAAATACTAAGCAGATTCGCAACATGCGCAAAATGATTTTAGAACTAATGCTAGCAAGTCACGACCAAAGTTGTACAACTTGCCCTAAGAGCGATGAGTGCAAATTGCAAAAGTTGTCGAGGAAAATGGGCATTACTAAAGTCAGATTCAAGCAAATGAATGCAAAGTGTGCTATTGATGACTCCTCACCATCAATCGTGAGAGACCCTGGCAAGTGTGTATTATGCGGAGATTGTGTAAGGGTCTGTAAAGAGATTCAGTCTGTAGGCGCACTAGATATAGCAAACCGAGGAGCACATGCGAAAGTAACACCATTTTTTGGACAGGCACTAAGTAAAGTTGAATGCGTTAATTGTGGACAATGCGTTAAAATCTGTCCAGTTGGCGCACTAATGCCTAAATATAATATAAATGAGGTTTGGGATGCAATACACGATAGCTCAAAAACTGTAGTCGTTCAAATTGCTCCAGCGGTAAGAGTAGCACTCGGTGAATACTTTGGACAAAGACCTGGTGCATTATCTACAGGCAAAATAACAGCAGCACTTAGAATGATAGGTGTTGACAAGGTATATGATACTTGTTTTTCTGCCGACCTTACAATAATAGAAGAGGCCAGTGAATTTTTAGATCGATTTACTAAAGGCGAAAAATTACCGCAATTCACATCCTGTTGCCCGGCATGGGTCAAATTTGCGGAGCAAAACTACCCAGAATTGTTGAACAACTTATCATCTTGCCGGTCACCACAACAAATGTTTAGTTCACTAGCAAAAGACAAGTTAACTAAAGACTTAAATATTTCACGCGAGAATTTAGTTGTTGTATCGGTCATGCCTTGTACTGCTAAAAAGTATGAAGCGGCGCGTCCAGAGTTCAGCGTGAGGGGCAATAGAGATACTGACATAGTATTAACGACAAAAGAGTTAGCTCTGATGATGAAAGAACGCGGTATCGAATTCGACAAGATCGAGCCAGCCTCATTCGATATGCCGTTTGGGTTTAAGACGGGCGCTGGTGTTATATTCGGTGCATCGGGCGGTGTTGGTGAAGCAGTTTTACGCTATGCATCAGCAAAACTTACACCTGATGCCCCAGTAGTTGATTTCAAGCAGGTAAGAGGCGCAGACGGTATTAAAACCACAGAAGTCAATTTAGGACCAGCAAAGATCCGCGTTGCTGTCGTAAGCGGTCTTGCTAACGCACGTAAGCTTGTAGAAAAGGTCAAAGCGGGCGAGGAGTACTATGACATTATAGAAGTCATGGCGTGCTGTGGTGGTTGTGTAAATGGCGGTGGTCAGCCTGTGCCTACACATGAACCAAACGCAGTCCAGGAACGTGCCAAAGGTTTGTATGCTGATGATAGGACGATGTTGTTCAGGAATTCTGGCGAAAATCCATATTTGCAGAAGCTTTATGCTGATGAAATGACACACGAGAAGGCTCATGAATTGTTCCATACTGAATACGAAACAAAACCACGTATAACACGACCTGATATGTTGTTATTTGAAGGTAGAAATGAAGTCAAGAAGCTTAATTTAAAGATATGCTTTGGTGCTTGCTGTGTCTCTCGTGGTGCGCAGGAGTTGTACCAGAATGTAGCAGCCTATTTGCGCGAAAGAGATGTGATAGAAGACACTATTTTTACAGCTTCATTCGGTGGTGCTACTTGTCAAAATGGACCTGTCTTTGAAATAAACGGCAAAAAAATCAACGCTTGCACTTTTAAAAAGGCAAAGACAGCAATAGACAAGATTATCAAATAGATAACAGTAAAATATCGAGTTTTGCCACGTGTGGTAAAAGGTACGACATATTTTGAAACAAAAGTTAACTGACGCTAGATTATGCTTAGTGTCAGTTTTTTTTGTTGAGCAAAGAAAACATATTTTGAGGTATTTGTATAATGGTGTTTAAAGTGACGCATGTTATTGCTTGAGCGTTTTGAGCAAATGATTATAGGAATAAGAAAAACTTCTCAATTGTTAGTCAAGGTGTCTAATTTAAAAGTATCATGCTAAATGAATTTATATCTAAAAGCAGATAGGGCAGTATGATATTACATAAAAATATACCCCAATAAAGTTAGGGAATATCCCTAAACAAAAAAGCCACTTCCAGTTTCAAGAGAAAACAAGAGGTGGCTTTACTAGTTAGTGGTAGATTTCAACGCAAAGATAAATAAATCAAGACAATCGATCCTGCGATGACTATGACAAACTACTTCCCGCTTAAAGTTGCAAACAGGAAGTGAGTTGCCTTTTAATGGTTTTAACTATATCACCATTATGGCGCTTGATACATCAATTCAGGTATACTATTCTTATTATTATCTGCTGGAACAAGAGTGCTAACAAAAAATGCAAAATTCCCATCTGAATCAATGCAAAGAGCGATATCACCTTGTCT
>JAITLB010000018.1 GCA_031278175.1 Christensenellaceae bacterium | reverse complement strand
ACAGGAAAAATAACGCTTACAAAAGATATTCCAACTCTGTTTTCGTTTACAATTCGTGCTACTGCAAATAATGGGGTTTTTGCCGAATATAACTTTAGTCAAATAGATGCCACATCTATCTCTATCGCATCGATTAAGCGTGGCGATGTTCCAATTACGTGGAATGGAAATACTGATTCGGGTTCTACATATACAACATATACAACCGCTATGGCAAAGCCAGGGGATAAATTAACTGTAGCAGTGTCATTTGGAGGCACTCCAAGTTTCACAAACTGGCAAATTGTCAGCGGCACAGGATACACAGTATCAGGAAATATAATTACTATTAACCCATTAACTTCACATACAAGTGACAAACCAAAACTAACGATCAAAATTCAAACAACGCATAACAAAACAATACGAACTGCTACAAAAGCAATTTATATTTACATGCCAGTAGAAGAGATTAGCATAAATGCTTTAAGATACAGTGCTAGCACTAAAACATTTGAAGTTGATCGGGGTTTTCCAATGGATATAGCGACATGTGTATCATATAATCATGGTTATGCAACTAATAAGGTTTTTGAACTGAGCGGTTTTTCAACTACAGGCAACGCTAAAGGTAGCAACGGAACAACAAAACTTGATATAATTGCAAACACAGCGGGTGGGACTACATTTATGTTTAATATAGTAACTAAGGATAAATTGTTTACTAATTATTCAGTAAAAGTTATAACTCTGGATGTATATGCTTTCGAACTGCAATATGGGAAAGATGATAAGAACAAAATACAAGTGATTAACCAACTCGAAAACGGTACTTTTGTTTATGTGACACCAGTTTACAATGCTGATATGTATACTGCTCTTGATTTTGGGAATAATGCTGGCATTGGCGAAAAAGTTCCGCTATCGCTTTTAGGTGTCTCAATCGATGCTAGCGTTACTTATAGAACATCTGGATTGATGGGCAAAAACAGGAATGGCGAGTACGATGGACGTATTGAACTAGATGAAACAGGGAACGACAATATCAGAAGAATTAGAATAACCTTTGAAACGTACGCAAACAACACAGATATTCAGTTATTGGGCAATGATAATTATCTTAATTACAAAGTCAATTTGAAAGACGGGACTTCTACAAATGGAAGTAAAGAACTGACAAGGAGATTGGATGTATTTAATGGTTTAGATGGTAGTGATAAGTTGACATTATCTACAGGTGAAAAAAATAAAGAAGAAAAGCCAATCGTACATGATAATACCTACTTTAAAATCAATAATGATAATAAGCGCACTACCTATATTAGTTATGTAATTTCTGATGTTCAGCTGATCGGTGCAAATTATGGTCTTATGTCTTATGACTACGATAATAATTATTTGTCATTTGATTTTTCTAAATCGAATGGAAGCGAGTCAGGTTCTATTACTTTAACTTGTATTGCATATCAGGATTATAATTTTACCAGAGTATATAACCGCATAAATGAAAAATTCAAAATTGTCTGTGGATTCGTAACAGGTGCCGGCAATTTGAAAGAACTTAAAAACAGTCAGAGCAATTGGTACTTGAAAAATGATATTGACTTATCAAATTACTCTAATTGGACTTCAATAAAAGATTTTAATGGGATATTTCAAGGTAATTTTCATGTAATACGAAATTTGAAAATCAATATTCCAGGCACAGAATATTTAAGTGATCAAAATTTTGGACTTTTTGCAAATTTGAAGAGTGGTGCGTCAATACATAATTTGTACCTTTATGATTCGCAAATATTGTGTGCTAGCGGTCAACATAATGGTGCTGGTGTAAATGTTGGTGCGTTAGCAGGGATAAATTCGGGCAATATAGTAGGTTGCACAGTACGTTCATATACACCCGATTCTATATATATTGATGTTGATCGCGCTACATCGAATGTGGGTGGTTTAGTTGGATATAATTTGGGGGTAATTCAGGGCTCAGTTGTATCTGCACAAGTCCAGGGAGTGGGGAATCTAGGTGGAATTGCTGGTAAAAATGGCGGTAAAATCAAAAGTTGCCCAACATACGGCAAAATTTCTCTCTATCCAAGTTTTATCGTTTCAGTAGGTGGGATTGTTGGGTGGAATAGTAGTGGGACCATTGATAATTGTATAAGTTTCATGGAATTAGAATTTAGAGCGAAAATTAAAATCGAAATTCGCGCAGGATATACAGTTGGACATAATGATTATGGTACTATTATAAAAATATCCAACTTCAGGGGTGGCACATATTATAAGTATTCGCTTAATAAGGATATATATATGTTTAAACACGAAAATGGACAAATTGGTCGACAGGGTGGTGTAGTTATATGAACATGTGCTTTAGAAAAATATTAGTATTTGCATCGTTATTTTTTGTTTTAATTTTGCTTTTTGTCTCTTGTGATTCAAGAGAGGTGCTTAATATTACTTACGTAATTGGTGAATATGGGATCATAACCAACGATGCACCCATTACTCAACGGATCGTCAATCCATATGATTTGATAATTCCAATAGTTGTTGGCAAGGACGGTTATTTCTTTTCAGGTTTTATAGTGGACGCAGTTGGAAATAATAGAAAGTATATAGCAACTTACTATGAGGTTGAGACGTATTTTGTTGACCGTACAACAGAAGAAAGAGTTGAAGATTTTACAGTTATAGATATCACACGGACATTTGTAGAAACTAAAGATTATCCCGTTGCACCATATGTTGCAATAAGCTTTAGAAATATGCAGACAAATGCTTTCTCTCTATATTATTGTTTAGCAGAAAACTCTGACATGCCTCTACAAGTAAGAAAAGATGACCCAGATGAAGATCATTATTTGTCTTTTAGCACCAGAACTGGAGAGATGAATTTTGAAGAATCTCCATATGATATGTCAGAATTTCTAAACAATGAGCATTATCTTCTTCTGATAGATAAAAGCAGTGGAAAAATCGAGACATCATCTTATTATGAGCATTTTGGTCGTTATGGTTTTGAGGCAAATCTGTATTTTGAGTTCGAATTAACAGTAGGGACGTACTCAGGAGTCATGGCTTCTTTGGTAGTTCCCGTAAAATGCGATCATTTTAAGGTATTATCAAT
>JAITLB010000006.1 GCA_031278175.1 Christensenellaceae bacterium | reverse complement strand
CGCTGTCCTGCCATAGATACCTCCTCTGTAACGAGAAACCCCGTTTTGTAGACATATTATACACTAAATTTCATGCTACTGTCTGCTTTTTGGGTTTGCCGTTACACTAAGTGTCCGCTTTTGTGGGTCTCCAAATTATAATAGGTGTCTACTTTTGGGGGTACAGTTCATATAACTGCAACTGTAGTATTAGTTTGTGAATATTTACAAAAGATAAGTTTAGCGGAAGAATACAGCTTATTAACTAATCGTCAAAACACTTTTAACAGTTCAACACTTTAGAGTAGCATTAATTGCTTAATGTCATCACTAAGAGTATTCAATTCAATTTCTAGATCCTATCGGAAGCGATAACATGTCAATAACATCACCAGATAGCAAAGATTTTAAAACAAGCTCATTAGAAGTTAATACTAAATAAGCATGTGGCGAATTGTTTTTAGGAAGAGAAATTGAACCTGGATTAGCAACAACAACTCCATTTCCCAACACCTTTATAGAAGCAATATGATAATGCCCATATAAAAGAATGTCTCCTCTTAATAGAGGTGGTGTGGTTATATTATAACTATGTCCATGCGTTAGTGTTACATTATATCCACATAAATTGCGTGTGTGTGTATCATGAAACTCAAATTCCGAGACTGTCTTATCAATTTCGCTATCGCAGTTTCCTTGAATTGCAATAATCCTGTCTTTTAATTGATTTAATCGCTCTATTAGCTTTTGAGGATCATACTCAACAGGCAATGGATTGCGCGGACCATGATAATATAAATCCCCTAGCAATATTAATCTATCAGCTTCTTCTGCCCAATAGCGGTCGATTAATTGATTGCCATAAAATGATGACCCGTGAATATCTGAAGCAATGACATATTTCATTATAAACCTCTACATGCTCAAAGTATATACGATATACTTAATAAAACATTTTAAACTAACATTAGCGTGTCAGCAATCCTGCATCTAAAACAAATTGGCAACCAGTAATATAACGCGCTTTATCACTTGCTAAAAACAATACAGAATCCGCTACATCTTCAGGTTCAATCCACGGTACAGGCAAAAGATTACCTGCAGAGCGCTCTGCGATCTCAACGGGGGTGCTACCCTCCATGAATGCCAATCCATCATTCATCGGTGTATTTACACCTGTAGGATGAATACTTATTACTCTAATTCCGTACTCTGCATTCTCTAGTGCTAACGATTTAGTTAAACCCACAAGTCCCCATTTAGAAGCAGCATAATGTGACAATCTATTCATGCCACGCATACCGCCTGTGGAACTATTGTTAATTATAACACCTGATTTGGCTCTACGCATTATCGGAATGCAATGTTTTGCAGCAAGCCACGCTCCTTTAAGATTGATGTCTAGCATCGCATCCCACTCTTTTTCTGTGATTTCGTGAGCATAGCCATAAGCACAAATACCTGCATTATTGAACAATACATCTATTGAATTAAATGCACTAACAGCTAGTGCTACTGCATCAATTACGTCTTTTTCGATCCTTATATCACCAGCAAAAATCTCGCATTTCGAACCCAAGCTCTCAATTTCGCTCTTGAGCTGTATTAGTTCATTGCTCGAAGAATTGTTGTATGCTGGATACTCAATTTTTTTAGCTAGATCGAATGCCAGTATGTTAGCACCTTCTTTTGCAAACGCTAGGGCAACGGTGCGACCTTGACCCTTAGCAGCTCCAGTTATAAACACTGTCTTGTTTTTAAATATCATAAAGTTTCTTCCTCTGTTATGTGACATACAAATCGAACATCACTTACACACGAACTTAAGAGACAAACTAATTATTATACAAATAGTCTAGAGTGTCGTACCTACAAATCCAGCAAAAGTATATACGATTAAACCCAAATCTCAAAATGAAAATGTTGCATTACTAATTATTTTTTGCATAATTAGTAAGGTAGGAATCAAGAGGCACATCTAAAGCATTGTTAATTAAATTTGTCGCTATCATCATGCCACCAAATGCGGTAAGCAATACTATTTGCTCTTCATCATAATGCTTTTTTAATTCATTAAATAAGTCTTGTGGTATATCTCTAGGTTTACTGACAAGTGCTCTACCATAATCCCACAACAGTTTATTAATTCCAGTAAGTTCTAATTTGTCAGGATTATATCCTGTATCTATTAACAACCTACGAAAGAATGTCGAACATATTATACAATCATTCTCAGCAGAAATGCCATAACAAAACGTATTTACACCTAAATTATCGACAAATTTATTAACCTCATCTCTTAATGGATACCATTCCATCAAAACTTTGAAAGCTAATGGCGAATTGAGAAGAGTCTTCTTCATATTCGTTATACGTCCATGTTGCTTGATTTGCCCGTCATAAAGCTCCTTGCGCTCACTGTCGCACATATCATATTCTAAAATTCTAATCTGTTGCACTTTAATACTCCCTTTTAAGTACTTTTAACACACGCAAAGACAACCACTAACAACTCAATAATTTATTAATGTTAATGGTTAAATGATCGTTGTATGCATCTAAATAATTTTAATATACAGGTGTTATTAATCCGTAATCGCCGTCATGACGCTTGTAAATCAATGACACTTTATCGTCAGCTGAATTGATGAACAAATAGAAACTATGGTCTAGCATTTCGAGTTGTGCAATTGCATCATCTACTGATATTCTAGATATCTCAAAATTCTTGATTCTTACGATCTTTCCATATTTGCTGTTTTCGATTTCATCATTTTCAACTACAACTTTTGTGTCACGTGCCGTATTAGCTTTCGGTGTTTTCTTTATTTCTTGTCTAGTTTTAAATTTTCTAATTTGTCGCTCTAATTTATGAATTATTAGATCGATGTTATCAAACATATCATGTGACGATACTTCAGCGCGCAGAGGAGGTGTTGATCCTGCTTGATATATTGTAACTTCTGTTGTAAACAAATTGCCGTTTACAGAAAGTTTAACTTTCGCATATGTATCTTCACTAAAAAATTTGTCTAATCGTGCTAATTTCTTTTGCAGAAAAGACTCAGCTTTGTCATCCTTATAACCTTTTGAAATCAGTTCGAGTCTCATGTTATAAATTTCTCCTTATTTTGTAATTTCTTCATTAATTGCTATTGGCTCTTGCAATAGCTCAATTTCGATCTCATCACCAGTTACCTTTACTATGGCACTTGAACCACTTTTAAGTTTACCTGATATGATATCTTCGCTTAATTTGTCTTCTAATAACTTGCGAATTGTGCGTTTCAATGGTCTTGCACCATACGCAACGTCTGAACCTTTCTTTATTATCAAATCAACAACATTATCATCAAATGTAATATTAATTCCATTCTCAGCTAACTTGCGATTCAATTCCGATAATAATAGTGCTGTTATCTTTTTGAGCGAATCGGCTTCAAGTTTTCTAAATATGATAATATCATCTAACCTGTTAATAAACTCTGGACGCATAGTATTCTTAAGCGTCTCGATTTGCTTCTCTTTCATAGCTTCATAATCATCTTCTTGACTACTTCTAGCAAATCCCATACGTCTCATCTTTAATATTTCACTAGCACCGATATTCGATGTCATTATGACTATAGTATTTTTAAATGAAACAATGCGCCCATGTGAATCTGTTAGTCTGCCATCTTCCATTATCTGTAACAAGATATTGAAAACGTCAGGGTGAGCTTTTTCAATCTCATCAAACAAGACGACGGAATAAGGCTTGCGTCTAACTTGCTCGGATAATTGGCCACCTTCATCATAACCGACATAACCAGGCGCTGCACCAATAAGACGACTGACATTGAATTTTTCCATATACTCACTCATGTCAACTCGAATCATTAAGTTTTCATCACCAAAAATAGCTTCGGTCAATGCCTTTGTCAATTCGGTTTTGCCAACACCCGTAGGTCCTAAAAATATAAATGTGCCGATTGGTCGTTTGGGGTCATTAAGACCAGCTCTTGCTCTTCGCAATGCTTTCGCTACAGCCGACACAGCTTCATCTTGACCAATAACTCTCTTTCTTAGAGAATCTTCAAGTTTCATTAACTTGACACTTTCGGACTCCGTAATGCTCGTTGTAGGTATCTTTGTCCACTCTGAGACAATTCCAGCTACTATTTCTGCATCTACTACAGGATCAATCTTTAGTTTGTCGCGCCCCCATTTACTGGCGATTGTATCGACTTCTTTTTTTACTCCGATTCTTTCCAATTTTAGTTGCGCTGCTTTCTCATAATCGCCACGTGCGGCAGCTTGCCTTTCCGAATCGAGTATAATTTCAAGTTTCTCCTCTAATTTCTTGAGGTCGGGAGGTGCCACCATACTAAACACACGTAACTTACTTGCAGCCTCATCTATTAGATCAATCGCTTTGTCAGGCAAATATCGATCAGTTATATATCTATCTGATAATTTGACGGCGGCTTCAATCGCTTCATCGCTTATGCGCACTGCATGATGTATCTCATATTTCTCGCGCAAACCTTTTAGAATAGAAATAGTATCTTCAACATTAGGCGGTTCTACAAGTATTGTTTGGAATCTGCGTTCTAGTGCAGTATCTTTTTCTATATGTCGTCTGAATTCATTGATCGTTGTAGCACCGATTGTGCTTATTTCACCTCTAGATAGCATAGGCTTAATTAAGTTGCTCACTGTCATGCCACCTTCATGATCTCCAGCCGATACAATTACATGAATCTCATCGATGAACAGTATAGTGTTGCCATCTTTAAATGTCTCTAGCATCTTTTTAAGTCGCTCTTCGAAATCACCTCTGAACTTAGAACCAGCTATTAATCCACCGACATCGAGACTAAAAATCTTCTTGCCCCGCAATATTTCTGGCACGTCACCAGATACTATCGCGTTTGCAAGACCTTCTACTATAGCAGTTTTCCCCACACCGGGTTCACCAATCAATATCGGATTATTTTTGGTGCGACGCGAAAGAATCTGTATTATCCGCTCTATCTCACGACTTCTTCCAATAACTGGATCAAATTTATCTTTTCTTGCTAACTCAGTTAATTCTGTGCCAAATGCCTTAAGTGCATCATTATCTTCATTAGATTGTTGTGTCTCTGGTTGCGCTTCTGTAAAACGTTGCGAATTAATTTTAGGTGAATTACTCATACCCTCTATGAAATCCTTAAATGAAGCAAAGTCATTCTCTATTGCATCGTCAGAACGCTGTTCGGTTGATGCGATAGAGAGAACTATCGACTCTAGCGCACCATAAGTGATGCCTTGCGAAGCTAAAATTTCACTGCTCCTTAAACGTGGATCAGCTAGCGCCAAAAGCAAATGTTGCGTATCAGCTAGGTCATAATTGAGCACAGATGCACAACCTTTAGCGCTTTCTACGGCGCGTTTGGCCTCACTGGTTATTTGTAGTGTGCCTGTTTCAATTTGAGGCACCTCAAACCTAAACATCACACCCTCAGGGAAATGTAATTTTTCAAGAATTTTATATGCATACGTGTCCTTTACACGCGTTATAGCATAAAGCAAGTGCTCTGATCTCATGACACCGCCTGTACGCCGCGCCATACTCATCGCATAATCCCATACTATATGAAAATCTCTAGTTAATCCACGCATCAGCAACCTCATTGTGTCTGCGAAGTCTAATCGACATCGCAATATCCATTAATAACAAGATCCTTAATATACTTTGACATTTGACTCGATAAAGTTGAATCACGCAATGCATATTCTATGTTAGCTTTAAGAAAACCTAACTTGTCACCTATATCATAACGCTTACCCTCAAAATCATACGCAAACACGTCCTTTTGTTGCGACAGAATTTCTATGGCGACTGGTAGATAAATCTCACCATTCTTTGCTGGTCTAGTCTGTTCGATACTATCGAAAATGTCACTAGTTAATATAAATCTACCCAAACTAGCATAGCGAGAATATTTGCATAAGTCTTCTATTGGTGGTTTTTCCTTAAAGCCTTTAAGTTTCATATACCGACCGATTTTTTCCGAGTACACAACAACACCACATTTTGTCGCTAAGTTGTCAGGCAGTTCTTGCACTCCTACTATAGTAGCTTTAGTCTTATCATAGGCATCGATCAACTGACCAATTGCTGGATATTCAGGGCTGTATATAACATCATCACCAAATAAAACAGCAAACGGGTCATTACCCACAAAACTTTTACATAATTCTACTGCCTTTCCTGTACCTCTCATTTCGGGTTGTCGTATGTATACAAATTCTACCTTGTCTGCAAATTTGTTCATTGCATCAAGCATTATCTGCTTTTCATTCGTTAAGTCCTTCTTTAGAGCACACTCTACTTCTATGTTTCTATCAAAATAATCAGGAATTGAATCTTTATTACGACCTAATAGAAAACATATCTGATCGATCCCAGCACTAACGCACTCATCTACAATCAGCTCAAGTGATGGCACATCAATAATAGGTAACATTTCCTTCGGAATAGCTTTTGTCACTGGCAAAAACCTTGTTCCGTATCCTGCAGCTGGAATTACTGCCTTTTTAATAGATCCCATTATCCGTCCTTACTATTATATGAATTTAGAGTTACTATATTATATATTAGTAAGGCAGATTTTGCAATACTGCAATGCAACTAATTTCTAAATTCATTAATTCGCAACATTTTTTTGTCGATTTGCTATCAATTATTCAAAATAGTAGCAAAAATTTCGATCAGTTTTGCCAGGCGATATTTACTACTTGTCAGTAATATGAAATGGATCTTAGTACTAGAAGGTAATTAATCGTCCTTAAAAGAATCGACCCAATCAACACTTGTAATTAGATTGATAATCCTGTTCTTTACATATATAGATTTTGTAATTTTCCTGTTTTTGATAATGCCTAATCTTTTTATCTCTTTAATGACAGTGGCTTCATCCGAGTCAACGGGAACTACAATTCTACCACGCAATTTACCAGCTTCTTGAACAGGAATCTCAACAGTATCAGAAATCAACTTTAATTCATCATACTGCGGAAACATTTCTTGTTCAATATAACCGTTAAAAACGTTATGATAAAGTTCAGAAGTCATGTGAGGCGCAATTGGATAAACCAGTAGCAATATTGTCTTAAATTCATTCAAAGTGACAAGACCGCGATTATATATAGTGTTTACAGCAGTCATAACCGCAGCTATTGCTGTGTTAAACTTAACACTCTCGTAATCATCATCAACTTTCTTTATGAGCGCATCAAGATTCAAATCGCTCGTGTCACATGGTTTATCACTTAGCAAGTCAGTTAAATTCCATATTCTGTTGAAGAAACGCACACAGCCTTTGATTCCATCAGCTTGCCACGGCGCTGGCTTTTCATAGTCACCTAAGAATAAAATAAACGCGCGCAACACATCAGCACCGTACATATCTAGCACCTCAGCGGTGTCAACTGTGTTACCTTTTGACTTGCTCATCTTCTCGCCATCGCTACCTAGTATTAGCCCTTGAGCTGAGCGACGCGCGTATGGTTCTTTGTGTGTTATTACACCAATATCATACAAAAACCTATTCCAGAAACGCGAATATATAAGATGTCTTGTGACATGCTCCATCCCGCCATTATACCAATCAACCTGTCCCCAATATTTATATGCGTCAGGGTTGACAGCAAAATTAGCATCTTGGGGACTCATGTAACGCAAGAAGTACCACGAACTACCTGCCCATTGTGGCATAGTATCGGTCTCTCGCTTTGCATCTGCACCACATTTAGGACATTTTACGGATACCCAATCAGTACATTTTGATAGTGGTGAAGATGCATCATCTGTAGGTGTAATATCCTCCAATTCAGGCAACTTTAGCGGCAATTCCTCAAATGGTACGGGCACTTGTCCGCAATGCGGGCAATTAATTATCGGAATTGGTTCACCCCAATACCGTTGACGATTGAATGCCCAATCCTTCATTTTGTAATCAGTCTTAGGCCCACCCAAACCTCTAAGTTTAAGATATCCAGTCATTTTAGGTATTGCTTCTTTGACTGTCAAGCCGTTAATTAGTGGAGAGTTAATAAGCCTGCCGCTGTCTTTAGCCACATAAGCTTCCTCTTTTATGTTGCCACCTTCAATGACTTGAATAATTTTTAATTTATACTTTTTTGCAAAATCCCAGTCTCTTTGGTCGTGAGCTGGCACTGCCATTATCGCACCTGTACCATAACCTAGCATGACATAATCAGCTGTAAAAATAGGCAACTTGGCACTAGTCACTGGGTTTTTTGCAAAAATGCCTTTGACCACTACACCTGTTTTTTCCTTGTTCATGTTTAGACGGTCGAATTCTTTTTTGTTTCGAGCCTGCTCTCTATATGCAAGAACTTCTTCGGCATTTTCAATATACTGAGCAAATTCATCTAAGATAGGATGCTCAGGTGACACTACAAGAAAAGTAACACCATACAATGTGTCAGGGCGCGTAGTGTACACCTCTAATTGACATGAATGTAGATTGTTTTTTTCTTTAACATTAAAAGTGATTTCAGCTCCCTCAGAGCGACCTATCCAATTCTGTTGTTCTATCTTTATGCGCTCGGGAAAATCCACTTCACTCAGTCCATCTAACAGTTTTTCAGCATAATCGCGGATCTTCAAAAACCAAACGTCTTTTTCTCTTTGCACAACATCAGAACCACACCTGTCACATACACCACCTTGGCTCTCTTCGTTTGCTAAGACAACCTTGCATTCAGGACAGAAATTCACATTAGTATGCGACTTGTATGCTAAACCTTTTTCAAACATCTTTAAAAATATCCACTGCGTCCATTTGTAGAAATCTGGATCAGTAGTATCTACAGTTCTTTCCCAACAAAAAGAGTAACCGATGCTTTTCAATTGCTTTTCAAACATCTCAATATTTCTGTCGGTTACTTGACGTGGATGCAACTTTGTTCGCATAGCATAATTTTCTGTAGGCAAACCAAATGCATCGTATCCTATTGGAAACAACACGTTATACCCTTCTAATCGCTTTTTGCGAGCTATGATTTCCATAGACGAAAAGGCCTTAATATGCCCTAAATGCAAACCCGAGCCACTAGGATAAGGAAATTCTATAAGAGCGTAAAACTTAGGTTTCTTAGTATCTTCACTAACTTCAAAAACGCGATTATTGTACCAATAATCTTGCCACTTTTTCTCGGTCGCTTTAAAATCGTATTCTTTTGCCATCAATTCTCCATATCTACATTGCTAGCGCAAATAGACTTGCAATACCATTGTATAAAGATTACTAGACACCAGCACTATATGCATGAGTACATATAACTTGCATGGATATTAGTTGCTATTAAGAGGCAAAACTCTCTTAATATAAACTAAGTCAAGCTAATCTATTAGTTTCAATATAATAGCATAACTTACCTATATTTGCAAATGATTATTGTATTTGCATACCTATTTAACGCGCATTTTAATCAATTAACGCAACGCGCTAGCATATATGAACTCCTTTTTTAAACTACTAGGCATAAAACCAAATTATATCGGTCAAATTACAAACACAGCTTTAGCATTCAAATCCTTATCTGACTAGGTAAAACTCAATCAATACAAAATAATGATTCTAGAATATTTAATAAGACACTCTAAATAGTAGCAAAACAACTTAAGTTTACTATGAAGTTTCACCTTGTAATAATACATCCTTGGTTTATAAAATGCTGCCTTTTTACATTCGTGGCACTTGCTTTTACTTAAAATGCGCACAACTTTTGCCTAAACCCATAATAATTAAATTTGAAACTGTACTCTTTACTAACTAATTAGCTGCTACTATGCAAACTAAATGAGCAACACATTTAATGCCGATTAGCAAGCAAACAAACTAAGCCCACTTTGCTCGATAACTTACAACAACTAGCACGCAGTGCAATTAAAGGCATTAAGTGCTACAATCTGGATCAAACTGCGTGTTTTGCTTGCAAACTACCCGAAACTATGCAATAATATATATACTGGAAATAGCGATACACGCAGGCGCTTTAGACACTTTTGCTACTCCAACGCGCTATTTGGCACTACACAAGTTGTAGCGGAGGCTTTATCTAAATTGCGCCACTCTCAGGCAAAGTGTTTGTCATCTTAAACAATGATCCTATCATGGCAATTACGACACCTGGACGCGAATTATTACCAAATCCATACTGCGTGGCATTTACTGTCAAATGTTTCTGTCTAGTGCTACTTGTCCGTATCTACTCTATTAGTGGATGTAGTGCTTAAATTTAAAACTGGAGAATGATGTTATTATGCTCAAAACTAATATCGCCATCATCGAAGATATAATAGGTTATCATTTTAATAATAAAGCTTTATTAGAACAGGCCTATACCCTTCAATCGTACGAGCAAGAGTACAGCGGCTCAACTTGCAACAAGATGCTAGCACAACTAGGTAATGCTGAAATATATGCATTTAGCACTCAACTAGCTTTTGACCAGTTCATGAATGTGTCGACCGCTGGCTTGCAGTCGAAAAAGACAGTTGAGTTTTTATCTGGGTGGCGACGCAATTTTTCTGACTCAGATTTTTTAGCACAATTAATAGACAAATTGAATCTTGTAAATCCAGATTATTTCCGAATTGGCAAAAGCCAATCAAAAAGCAAGACTCTCAATCAACCAGATGTAAAAGCCAATCTAGCAGAAGCGATAGTAGGCGCGGTTGCTTTAGATTGTCAATTAGCGTCTGAGGCTATAATCAATTTTCTAGTCAAATTCATATTAACTACAATGATGACTCTATAGTCCGAAGTCTGAAAACATAAAATTCTCTTATCAGTTAGTCAATGTCAATGCTCATATTAAATGCTAAGTTTAACGCATCTGTCTAAGCTTTAAATTTACTGTGCAACTTTAAAATAATTGAAGCGCCCTAACTTCAAAATTGATTTTATCCTGCAAGATATTGTCTAGCGCAATCGTTTTTTGCAGTGTTACTTAAATTACCATAAAATACTAACACAAAATGGCAAATCTATAGAGACTCTACTCTAAAATATATTCTCTACATAAAACTACAAATTCAATGATCTCAGCAGAGCAAACCAACAAAATGCACTATTAGAAGCTAATTTGTGTATTTCTCTAAAAACCGCTCTTCATATCGCAAACGCTTAAACAGTAATATTTCAAGTACTAGATTATTAGGTGTATGCGACAGGGCAGACGACTAATAACATAACAAGTGGTTTTAACAAGCATTACTTAAGCGCAAGTTCATGCTTTTGCCACTATATTCGCATTTTAATAAAACACAAATTCAAAATCATCGCTTAATCGCGAAATTCACTTTAAAAATTAGAAAATCAATATTTAATATAGGCTTTTTGCTTGCAATTTAAGCAAAACTATGCAATAATATAATTCCATAATTAAAATAGAGAAATGCCGTATTAACATACACGTGTTTTCTTTAAAGTGGTTGCTATAGTTTATAAGCAAGTGAAACACCTTGTCAAAAACATATAGCAGTGATAAACTTAATAATATATTGGTTTAGGGAAAATCATGTTGAAACCATTTAGGAGACGTTTCAAGTCTCTGTTGTATGATGAATCTGGATTATATTACTGTAATTTTGTAATATATTCCACTGTAAAGCTCGATTAAAGCATACAAATGGAGTCTACTTGAATCTATACTTTTCAATAACATAAATGGGAGAGTCCTGTTGTTATGAATAAACTTCATATCAGTACTATCGAAGATACGATTGAATATAAATTTCAAAACGTAACTTTATTAGAACAAGCCTACACGTTTCGTTCGTTTGCGCAAGAGCATTCCGATGTATGCAGTAATGACTTGCTACCAATAATTGGTAATGCTGCTATTTACCGCTTTATTACACGCTTTGCTATCGCTGAGTTCATGCGCATTACACCTGCTGGATTGAGAGCAAAAAAGGCAGAAGAATCTATATCTAAATGGCGGGCATCGCTAATTTCTAAATCTTATTTAGCATCGCGATTAGATATTCTAGGTATTGCAAGTTCTAAATATCTCCGTATTGGAAAAGACGATACAAAAGGTAAAAATTACGATCAAGACAATTTCAAAGCTACTTTATTCGAAGCGATTATCGGCGCGGTTGCTGTCGATTGCAACTTTGACACTGAAGTCTTAGATAATTGCATCTACACAATCCTACGCCCTGAACCGGGGGAACAACTTGATACGAGTTGCTTTAATTTTATCGGACAAGTCCAATATTGGCTTACCGAACACAAGCTAGCTCAGCCAGTTTATATTTTTGAAGAGTTAGATGGAGGATTTAAATGCAAAGCAACAATTCCTGAGTATTATCATAAACTCCCAGTATACGGTGGCATAATCTCGGAACCTACATTTAGACCATACCGTGGACTAACAAATTTTGAATCCTTTGATGAAGACAGACATAAGTCGCAACAAAAAGTAGCAGAAGAAATTTGGCGCTATATAAGTATTAGGGAGGCACAATTTTTAGCAGAAATTGCACGCGAGGATAGAGGTGCTACGCATACAAGTGAAGCTGGTATATCTGAATTGCGGCGTATTGTTAAATATATAATTGCTCGCTTAGCGATACTTGAAAATGATAAATGCTATAGTTCCATTAACATCTTGCAAGAATTGTTTCAACACAAATGGACAACACTCCCTGAATTTGTAATAAGCGATATCTCCGATGGCACTGGTCCTAACTGGCAAACTTATGTTTCAATAAAAATCATCCCAATAGACCGAGAGTACAGAGCAATTTCTTTCAACCGACGCAAAGCTGATGCCAAAAAGATTGTATCACGCGTGCTCTTAGATAAAATAATTAGTATAAGTAACATGTATTCCTAAGACTAGATTGACTGCTTGAAATTATTTGCTCAAAGCAAACAAGGCATGTAGTTAAGTATTTGAGTAAAAAGCTTTATTCGCGCTACCATCTTTGCATGTTGATTTACTTCTTTTGCTATCTCAATTATCACATGCCATACAAACTTATGCTATAGTCAAAGAGAAGTTTATTGCGCTTTGCAACTCAATGCTAATGTGCACGTAAATGATTTGACTAATTCGAGTTGTTATGGTAAAATTAGTGCACAAGTACTTAAAACTTAACTTAGTTAACTAGTCTTGTCTTTGAAAATCAAATTGACTCTATGCGGTCGTGGCGGAACAGGCAGACGCGTACGTTTGAGGGGCGTATGGTTATACCGTATGGGTTCAAGTCCCATCGTCCGCACCAATAAATATTTGATTTTCACTTGTATTTTTTTTTTCTAATATGCGCCTATATATGACATCTCCGCTTGCAAATTGCAATTATATTTCAACGTATAGGCGCATTTTTAATGCTAAAATTTGCTTTACTATCTTGTTTAGACTTTAATACTAATGCTTTGCAGCACCCCAATGTTAACCCGTTAATATTTTAAATAGTCTTTCAATAGTCGTATTTTAGATATCAAATATCGCCTCAATACACCTAATTCCCAATTTAGTGTCACCTAAAGTGCCATAAACTAGTCGTGCTCCCAGTTTACATAAAACTGGAAGCACGGGTATCTAGTACATTAGAAGTTCTCTAAATTTTTGATGATAGCACCTTATCTTTTAAATCGATGTTCTAAGGTGCAGGTAATTCCCATTTTAAATCATTGTAGAAATTTGCTGTAGCGGCGCACTAGCGAATGTATTGTCGTCCAGTCAATAAGACCTTCACCCATCGCTACTTTGAGGTGTTGCCCCGCAAATGCCTCAAACATCGCCTCTGGTAAGATACTTTCAAAATCCTCGTATGTGAATAATCCATATTCATTTATATCAGCTAAATAAGCATCATGGTCATATTGCATCGCTTGTGGATCTACATCAAATATGTTTATAAACCCTTCTGTTTCTGCTGGCATAGAAAGCATCCCATTTACATAATAGCAAAGATGCCCAAATGTAACTGGACTCCAAGCGATGGTGTGTTTTGTCTCTATCTTAACGCTCATTAGTTGCACCTTAATCCAAGCGAGATCACCTTTATTATCTATAATTTGCTTGTTGAACCAATGCCCTATATACTCAAGCGCATTATACCCTAAGAACACATATTTGTTAAGATCAAAATCCCAAAACCCATGCTCAGCTATAACATCTACAAATGTGCCGTCAGAGAAGCTAAGTTTTATTATCTCGTATTTATTTAAGCCATGACTGTCAATAAATAGTATCGGTGCAGTATCAAATGAACCCGTGTGAAGATTCCATACAAGCAACAATTCACTGCCATCTAAATTCTCAACTGCTTTTTGCGAACCATCTGCAAGAGTTATATAAGTGCCAGATGCAATGCATGACCAATCAACGTAACCTACAAAAGTAACCGTAGCTTTATTCGTAGTAGTCAAATTCCTATACCACGGTTCTTCAGTATTAGTAGCTTCTGATCCGTTACTGTATAGTACACCATTTATTTCCCAATGACTGAATGTCCCGCCTCTAACATTATAATCCTTAATCCGATAAGTTTGACCGTATAGGCAGGTAACAGAAACATCGCCAGTGGTCCCATCATTAAATTCAACAGGCAAATATCTTGCATCATCGCGAATGTAGTAAAATTGAACATAGTATGTTATGGGTGTCCAGGATGGGTATAACGTCATGTCGCTAGTGCCACTATATGTGCTTGAGAATTGATATTTAGTTGTACCACTAGCACCCGATAACCAGGCAGTATGTGTATAACCTGCTTTCTCAAAATGTGAACTCTCCAATTTTATGCTCGAACCCGACCGCATATATGAAGTTTTCCATAAAACTAAATTGTCGTCTCTATACGTGATACCTATATATGTGATCTCCTTAGACCATGAAATATTACTTCCATTGTAAATTTGATCCGCTCTTATTTTTAGAATAAAACCACTGTTTGGCCCTTTTGTAATTGCATGGCTAGCGCTTAGTGTACCATTATTTGTGAGACTCCATGATAAATCGCTTTGATTGAACGTAGCAATACTGTCCCAATTGATTAGTATAAAAGTGCCACCCACTTCAATATTAGTGTTTGTTACATCAATATTCCCGCTTATCCTATTCCAGATTGAAACTGGATTTGCGGTGGATCCATCTGTTTCAACGCTATATTTACTTGTGCCGTCTAATATCTCAATCGTGTATTTTATATAGTTCTCTCTGCCACTTTGGCCGAGTAATGCACTAAGTCTGAATTCATCTTGCGATGCGCTATGACCTCTCGTTACAAGAGTTGCATTAGATGTACATTTAAGAGTAAAGGTAACACCTAATTTAGTATATGCACCAATACCATTGTATTTTAATATTACATCGACACTCTGACCGTCCTCTAATTGTGGACTGGCTATATCAATCTCATACTGACGACCATCTGTCGAACTAAGTGTTTTGCTATATGTTATTGAAAATATACCAGCTAAAGGTGCTATTTCATATACCTTGCTCTGCCACTCGCTATTATCATATGTCTTGTATCTTACTGTTACTTTTGTTCCAGCATGGGCACTAGATGTAACACTCAGCACTCCATTTTGTGAGACGCTACCAGCTATGCCAGTTTGACCATCTACCGTTTGAATAGTAGGATTAGCATCCCATGTTATCGAATGATTAGATGCATAATTATGTGTGTTTATTATTAACCCAGATTTCAAATCCCTAGTAGTTTCTCTGCTAATCAAATATCCATCTAATGAAGCTTCTAGGGCAGGCACATATATTAATATACGTCTAGTAATATTAAAATTGCTGTAGCCTTGATTATATGAAACAGTAAGAGTAATCTCAGGATTATCAGATTCCATAGCACTCAGGTTAGCTATAGTAATATTTAGATCAACAATAGACAACATATTACTACTACAAGAAAGTGCAAATGAGAGATGTGTTACATTATCCTTATCATAGCTTGCGACTACTGCTAACACGTCAGATGGCATAACTTTATTATTTACAACATCGATCGCGTTGCCGTTTTTGAGAATCGAAACAGATTCAAAACTTGTTGCATATACTGGGACAATGTTCATACTGTGACCAATTGACTGATAATCGACACCTACCAGTGCATTAGGCAGGTATGCAGTCAAATTAATGGTCTGACCAAAACTTACGGTGGACTTAGTGAGAGATAATAACCCGTCAGTCAATCCAACTGTCGCAATATCCTCTGATATACCGTTTAATGAGTAATTTAGAGGAGTTGTGTTGCCCGCAAGATATGTAGCATATGATGGATATGCCTTCGCTTGTAGGTCATATTTGCGATAGTTTTCTACACTGGTGGGCATCGGTTGCGCAAATGAGATACTCTCTACTGGCACATAGATCGATATTGCTACTTCTGCATATCCATCGCTGTATGCGACCTTGATCTTTATTTCAGCATCAGGTTGTGTAATCAGCGTTCTCAATTTAAATGTGCCGTCTGTGAAAATATAACCATCCTGTATGTAGCTTTGCCCTGAGACTATAACATAGTTTAAACCACTAGTCTCTACACCATTAACTGTTGTTTTTAGTGCTATTATGTCGCTGTAACTACTACTCGAAACTGCTAACGGCTTGCCTTCAGGTGACAATATTCCAAGAGGTGTTTGTGCTTCAATTTCGACTACTGTAGATGGAATATATAACTGATATGTCACACTGTCATAGAAATTTTCATTATCCAAAGCGTATCCTGTTACTACAACTGTAGCATTGGCATTAAGCTGACTAACATCACTTTTCGCGACAACCTCGCCAGTTGCTTGATTGAAAGACTCAATATATTCTAAGCCAGTGCCTGAAATTGAATACCTGACATCTTTATATGATGCAAATTCTGGATATACAGTGGCGACAACATTTCGCGCCTTACCTAGATGTAATAATAAGTCGTTTCCTATTTCAGTAATCTCTAAACCAGTAACGGGAATTTTCTCAACTAAAAACTCTAGAGGTTGACTTATAACCCCGACTGAATCATCCGCAGTCGCTACAATCGTGAATGTGCTCCCAACTATGGCATCATTTGATACAGTAACACGACCTTTTGCCGAAACCGATGCTGCATCTAAAGGATATACATCATAAAAAACATCTGTTGTTGTAGTCCAAAATGGCGCAAATGAAACAGTTAGATCAAAACTCTGTCTAGGTTGGATTTTTGTAAACCCGTCTGCGGATAATGTGACACGCTCAGCAGGAACTTCCTCAAATTCGTAGTTTACCACGACATGATTTGTAACGACATTATTAGCAGCAAAAGCAAGTCTATTATTATCCACCCTAGACGTGTTCACAAAAGAGATGCTCATCATAAGCAATAATGCAAAAAGTACTCCAATGATTATCGCAAAACATAAGACTGACTTCTTAACAGTTATCATTCCTGACCTCCTATAATGTCATCAATGACCCATGTGCCAAAAGTGGCATTATTGAAAATATATAATTTGTTGTCATCTACTCTATAATACGCAAACTCTAAAGTGTTTTGCTCTGTAGTAATATTTGCTGTACCATTAGCTAGTAGTTCTATAACGGCTGATTCATACTCATATGTTGCAAGAAATTCACTTCCGTAATAATTTGCTGGCCTGACATAATCACGTGTCATCATATGATCAAACGTCATGACTGAAGTATCATATACTGCTATATATGTCACTCCTAGTATACCATCATCAGCAAATTTAGCGTTGATTTTCAAACTGTCGGTTGTGACTAAATCATGAATATAATTATGTGTAAGTGTTTTAATGCAAATATTTCCACTCTCTAAGCGATATATGCCTTTTAACTCTATTGAAACTGTGCCGTTTACTGACGTTTCATACAAATATGTGCCATCTGCTAACAGAATTAATATTGAGAGTAAATAAGAATCATCCTCATAAAGTAAGCCATTCCAAGTGCCAACGAAATCTAGATCGCTATAATCTACATCTTCAAATACAGGCTGATCGTCCCCCAGGGTGATAGTCTTTTTCCATTTGCTGTATACTGTTAAGTCGCCACGTAGCACTGTATCAAGTAAGTCCTCTGAAGTCATCAATGTATGAAAATCAATATCACTATATAATGAACCGCTTTCAAATATCGTTAGCAGTATAGTGGTAGTTTCATTATTATATACACCCAAAGCATTATTTAGTGTTTGCCTGCCTACAAGATTGTCTATAATTTCGCTACCGTTATCGTATATAACAGTAAGTGAAAAGCGGTTTGATGTCTTTATTACATACACCACCGTATTGGCAGTAAATATATATTCACTGAGATCCTCGTAATAATATGTACCATCACCAATTACATAGAGATTGAGGTATTTCATGTTGCTCTCATCAAACACAAATGCCAAATCACTTAATTCATTGCTTTGGAAGATACCGTTCCAATCATCGGGATAAATATATTCAACTTGATTATTGCCAATAAATGTGATTACTATAACATCGCTTATCGCAGTTGCAAAAGCGATAGAAACAGGGTATTCGCCAGATTGCAGCGCAAATACTGCTTGGACAATATCATTATTTAATTTGCTACCACTACTCACCCCATCAACAGTAATATCAGTTATGTTGGCATGCAATGATATCATAGTGACAATAGCACCAATAGGGACAACAAAAGCTGTACCAATTTGTGGAGGACTGGAAATTTCTTGTGCACCAACATCATCTGTATAACTGTATATCCATGAAACTGATACACTATCCGAATCCTCAAGATGCAATTCCCGAGTTTCTGCTGTTTTAACATAAATAACAACTGTTTTGCCTATGCTGAGATCTGCCACATGAATGCGATCCAAAGCGACCGAATAATATCCTATCGGCAAAATCCCATGCACTGAATAGATCGCCTGTGCGTGAGAATTTGTTTCTAATGCATATTCGGAAGTCCTTATTATGCCCTCAAGCGTGGTCAAGACTACATCAGTATTATCGTAACTATTAAGAAGAATATCTACAGTTGATGTAAGAGTAAATACAGCATAGATAATGGAATCTTGTGTGATATTTTCAAGTGCAGTAACTGCAATGCCATTTAATTCCCAACCAATAAAGATATAGCCTAGATCATCTGCAAGTGCTGAAGTTGGATCAGCTAGGGGAACACTACCATCGCTGAGTTTGTATTTTGTAGGATTATTCGTATATGCAAAGTCCTCAAATAATAGAGAATCTATAATTTTATAATCGATACTGTATTCGGACTCGGGTTTTGGAACTTGCCCTTTCAATATATTTTCTTTTGTTTGCTCTATTTCAATCTTTTTTGTTTGTTGTTCCGATGTTAGATTTGTCGAATTCGTTAGTAAATCTAATACATATTCAATAGCATCTAAATCGTTTTCTTCCAAATCCTCGTCAGCTGGCAGTAATGCAAGTATCTGGTTAATGAAACTGGCATCAATGTCTTGCTCGGACATGTCGCGAACAAATATGTTTATATCAATAGTCTTGAGTATACCATCCAGTGAATACATAATTGTGACTTTAGTGTCGTCAACCGTCAAAGGTTGTTTTTTGTCATAGTCCCAGTCGATAATAATTTCAGGGTTAGCATTCTCATACATAGCATACAATTCTAGTCCAAGAAAGTCAAAATATTCACCCACGTAATACGTGACCTTTTGTGGCAACTTGCTAACCATGATTGATTTCAGCTTCTTGGGATCTACAATAATATTCACGATAGTCGTCATCCCTGCATAAGTTATCGTTACAGACGTGTCATTTATTGTTAATGGTTGTTTTTTATCATAGTCCCAATCATTTATCAATTCTTGTTCGCCATTATCATACTTTGCACTAACTTCAATACCATCGTCCTCAAAATATTCATCCGCCACATATGTTAATTTCCGTGGTGGCACTTTAACCTCTATTTCAGTAAGTGTGCGACTTACGGCTGTTACAGTGAATTTTGTAATCTTTGTGATTCCTTTCTCTGTGTATGTAACGGTAACGTCATTATTACCAACTGACAAAATTCCACTGCTTGTTGAAAATTCAGTCACTACATCACTCTGCCCATTACTATACTTGGCTATAATAACAAGTCCCTCTAAATCTAGCAACTGTCGTTCTATATATTCAGTTTTTGATGGCAATTGCTTAATCTCAATTTCTACGAGTCTCCTCTGTGCAGCATTGACGACTATGACAACCAAAGCCATAACTACAGCTAAAAATATCAGGCTACCTGCCAACAAAATCGTATGTCTTGCTTTATGCGGTTTAATTGTCACTTTTATTCTCCTTACTGTAAGGTTTTTAATGTTTATTCGCTGATAAGCGATTTGATGTTGTTAATATTAAATAATATCGTCTGTTCATCGATGATTGCCTCTGAACTGTATAATAGTCATATGTTTCATCCTACCAATCTCTTAGTTCATCAATAGTATCGATTAATGTTGGTTTCCTAAGTGACATCAATACTCTAACTATGTAATCATACAGCGCTTCTCTTTCTAAGGTGCCTATTAAACCTGTATCGTCTGCGATCTTGTTTAATGCCTTTATTAATATAACTAATGGTGCTTTTGCCGCCCGCCGATTATTATCGATGCTCTCAAGAAATTTATTTAATGCTTCATCTATTTTATCGCAAAACTCTAAATATTCACTCTCTGTGTCAGGATTTTCTAACATGTTGCGCCAATCTTCTGTCGGTAATGGTCTCTTTATATCATCATATGTCTCTTTAGATGGTCTTAAATAAGGTTGTTGTAAGTAACGCTCCTCAATCAGTCCTTCAACAAAGGCATCATTGTAGTCTTTAATTGTAAGCTTCAAATTAAAAAATTTCAACAGTGAAGTGGGAGTTTCCAAGTAAAAACACGGATAATCTTCTATTTCTGGGGTTATAGTCTTATATAACTTCCCTCTTCTAGAATCACCATGAGTATCATATTCATCAATTATGCTCCATGAATGCTTGCCCGTAATAAAATTTATATTTACGCAACGCGAATAACGTGGTAATATAGCATTTGGGGGTAATTCATATTCACCTAAATATGCAACATGGGAATCACGATAATAAGCTCTAAAATGATGTGGATCCAGATCATCTAGAGAA
>JAITLB010000237.1 GCA_031278175.1 Christensenellaceae bacterium | reverse complement strand
ATAGCGTATACTTTGTTAAACAAGAAATTACAAGTAAAAAAGAACATGCTACATGCCCCCCGCGACATTGCTCATTATATGGTCGATGGCAGTTCGCTTGAATGTTTGCGCGAAAAGACTGGCATCACTACATGAGACTAAAGGTTGTAATTAGTTATGAAAGAAGGGGATGATGAAATCGCAACACTGGACGCAAATGAAAAGATACAAATCGTTGATGCTATATACTATGACAGCTTTTGACCCAGCTTGCGGTTCGGGCGCGTTCCAAATCGGAATGCTTTAAAAGGTTGTCTGCATTTTGCAAGAAGTAGATTCAACTGCGAATTTGTGGTTTGACAAAGCGACAGAGTGTGTTCCTATATTTTTAAAAAAGAATTTGCGCGGAAATTCAGATTAAATGATAAGTGGCTTGCTAGTTTGATACTTGAAATGAAACTAGCTTAAGTATTTAGCTAAAATATTTCTGAGCGATCATGCATCAGAAGTTTGCAAATTTTGCTTAAGGACAATATTAGAAAATGTTAGTGCAACATATAATATCAGACATCAGTAAATTTAACCTGATTTAAAAATGTAAAAATGATAAGATATCAGCGTTAAACTTATCTCAAATTATTACAATGCGGGAAATTAGAGTTTACATATAGAGCGATACGATGGCATTCCACAAGCGATGCAAATCTCATCTATACACGAAGTGTTAAAAGCGAAAAAGCTGAATAGCAGAGTAGATTTGAGGGCTTGGAACTAGCGCACAATGTGCCTTCTTAATGATATTAAAAATCGGATATAAAAAAGTTGGTGATACAATTAAAGCGTTTGTTTAGAGAAGATTGTCTCTAAACAAATAAAGTACATCTATCCTGATTAAACAGATCATCAAGAATAGTATATGGTCATACACTCTAATCTTTGTCACGGTGGTAGTTGGTTATATGATTTTACTACTAAATCTGATTCAAATTCTCGATCCACAATATGTATTTTTCAACTTCAAAACATGATTTCTGCCTAGTGCAATGCTTCTTTTACTAAAGCGAGTCTAAAGTTGTAGAGCTCAATCAAACAGGTGTTTTTTGATATGCCATACTCTACCAATTTGTATTGAACAAATAAATTGATGCTTTTATGTATTCAACACCAAAACATCTATATCATTTTTAGTTACGCAATTGATTCTACGCTTTCTATGCTCTCTTGTTATGTCCGATAACCGTGCCTATGTTTAGCAGTTTGTGAGATTTTGCATTAATATGATGTTATAATGAAATTGATGACATGCGGCAGAAATTACTTAATATTCATTTTATTTCCTAAATTGCTAGTGTTAATCTTGACTATTCAAATTAGATTAGCTATAATTTACTAATTAGATCTGGTAATTGGTTTTATCCAATATAGTTTATTTGCCTAATTATTTTATGCAAATTATGCTCTTAAAACTTTGTTGACTAATATACAGTTGCCGCTTAGCTCTAATAAATTTATATTCTCTAAGAACTTTTTCAAGTCTCTTATAGCCTAGATCACAGGTCTAAACTAGTTCGGGCATTTTATTTAGTATGCCACTTGTCTATTTAGTGTATCACTTTGAACACTGGAGGTTTAAATGAAAAAAGGTCAAAACACCTTAGATGCAATCGATGCTAGAGCATCTAAGTCACACATTAAGCATTCACTTAATAAATCACGCATTCCCCTAATACTTATTGTAATAACTATTACAATGCTTTTTTTGATGGCGGGTTGCAAAAAAACACCCACACCTACACCTACTGTCAGTGAAATTGAAATTGATATTATCACTTTCCCCAGTATGTATATAGTAGGCGAGCAATTCCCGAGCGGTGCTAAACTAAATGCTACTCTCTCGGATGGTAGCAAATCATCTGTTGACTTGACAAGCGATTTAGTAACCGGATTTGACACTAGCCTAGCGGGTATTAAAACACTTGAAATAAAGTATGAGGGTCTCTCAATTAATACAACAATAACCGTTCTCGGCTTGAGTGAAATATCGATAAGTTCATTTAAGTATGAATACACAGTTGGCGAAAGCTTCCTGGATGGTAATCTCAATGCCACTTTTACATACGCAGAGAATAGCTTGGAAATGCCTGTCATCATAACAGAAGATATGGTAGAAGGTTTTGACACTTCTAATAAAGGGGTACAAAGCGTTAAGATATCGTATAAAGGTCAAAGTATAGACACATATATATATGTTGGGCTTGTAATTGATAAAGTCGTAATCGATGCCGACTCGTTCAAGACATCATACGAATTAAATACTAGCTTCTCAAATACAAGCAAACTTAAAGTTAACTTCACCGAACAGTCTTACACCGCTCAAGTTGTCTCTATCACTGAAGACATGCTATCAGCACCGTTTTCAAGCGCTACACCAGGTAGAAAAGCGCTAAACATAGCGTTTTTAGATAAAACTATTACAACAGAAGTAGTTGTTACTGGAAACGTTACGGTCGATGGCTTTACACTGGAGTA
Organism: Christensenellaceae bacterium; assembly: GCA_031278175.1. GTDB lineage: Bacteria > Bacillota > Clostridia > Christensenellales > DTU072 > JAITLB01. The sequence continues at coordinate 2,451 of JAITLB010000237.1, read as the reverse complement.
TATAGATGAAAAGTATAATCTCCTTATAGATAATGATGCTATCGATGCCGCACTAATAGAGGATTTCGAGTTTGAGTATGGTTATTTTATTAGCAAATACGATGGTAATAAATCAGATGTCATAATTCCAAATGAATATTCAGAGATCCCTGTAATATGTATAGCTCCTAAAATATTTTTAAATCATCATGAAATTAAAAGTATGTCGTTGTCGTTTTTTGGATTCTCGCCTCAATCGCAAGGAGACTTTCGTTATCTATTCGACAATCATGAAAGTTCTGATGATGCCCTAGAATATAAAAACTTAAAGACTGTTACTATTTTGCCAGGTATTACGGAAATTCCTGAGTCGGCATTGGGTTTCTGTTTTTATTTACAGAACATATATATTCCAAACACAGTAAAAGTAATTAAAGAATCTGCTTTCGCGGCTTGCGTGGGGCTTACTTCACTTACTATCCCGTCTAGTGTTGAGACAATTGAAGAGGACGCATTTGGCTATACAGTTTTATCGCTAATACTTGAGTCGGAGGAAGTACTACAAATAGATGTTGCACTCTTTTCGGATCTAATAGAAGACGAACTAACTGTTAAATTCATAATTGTCGATGATGACCAACTAGAAGCATATAAAACGGATGAATATTGGAAAAATCTAAAAGACTCTATAGCACCTAAGAGCAGTTTTTCAACAGTAGACGGTTTTTTGATTAAAGATAACAACTACTTAGTTGGTTATTCTGGTGATCAATCTACAATAACAGTGCCTAGTGGAATTACAACAATAGGGAAATATGCGTTCATGTATAATACTGGAGTTGAGCGCGTTATATTTCCTAGTAGTGTTAGTCTAATCAGTCGGTATTCATTTTCTAATGCTCAAACCCTTAACGCAGTTGAATTAACCGAAGGGCTTTTGACAATAGAAGACTTTGCGTTTGTTAGTGCTTCACAATTAAAGAGTCTTACTATCCCCTCAACTGTAACCTCGATCGGTCAATTTGCATTAGCTACATTTGGAGAAACTGTATTCATCTTTAAGACTGCACCTCTAACTATCACCGATGACATATTTGATGAAAGCACTATAATACTGGTGCCAAACGAACATCTAAGTGCATATAAAAGTGCTGCGATTTTCTCGCAGTATGCAGACCGAATATATCCTATATCATCCATTCAAGATGATTATTTAATTGACACAGATGGCACCACATTAATTAAATATTTCGGCACAGACAGTGAAGTAACCTTGCCTGATTACATTAGTGTTATTGGTGAAAATGCATTTTATACAAATACAGTCATAACTAAAATTATAATACACAAAAATGTAACAAGCATCGGTAAGAAAGCATTTGCTTATTGCTCAAACTTGAATACCGTCTCAATCGCAGAAGATAGCAATATGACATCGATTGGTGAGAGTGCCTTCCATTCAACTACCAATTTAACTTGGTTTAAGATTCCACATGGTGTAACTCAAATTCAAATTCACACCTTCAATTATTCCGGATTAGTAGAAATATGCATACCAAAAAACATTACAAGTATTGATGGATATGCCTTCGCAGGTTGCGAAAATTTAGAGAGCTTAATATTTGACGATGAAAGCAAGTTAGAGATAATTGGTTCTTCTGCTTTCTCAAAAACTAAAAAACTTGTTTCTATTACATTGCCTATTGCTCTTAAATCAATTCAAGACTATGCCTTTGATGCCTCTCCATCACTAAAAGAAATTTCTATCGGAGCTAATATACAAAATATTGGTCGCTATGTATTCCTAGGAAACACAAATTTAGAAGAAATTTATATTGATCTCGAAACCTTAGATGGCGTTACACTGGGAGACTTTTGGAACTTCACTGATAACTATCAAGGCAGCCCAGTGTATGCTAATGTGCGTTTAAAAGAAAAACAGTCATAGAGTTTAGACCTGCTACACGTGCTATTTTAAATTCGAAGTGCTCTCCTCACAGTTTCTTGCATTAACACAATAAAGCATTATATTTAATTGTAATCCCCCGCTCCTACAAAGTCTTAAACTACTTTGTAGGAGCTATTTTTAATTCAATGAAATTGATAATTACAACGAGCTACTCTTTTCTGTGTCTAAGTTAGTTTTACATCTTAATTACACTTAAATATGTTCACTTAATGTTTGAGTGGCACACTAATAGTTTAGTGCGTACTATTAATTTGAGTCTCTCAAATTAATGCTACTCATATTTATATGTTAAATTGAGGTAGAATGCAATTTATCCCAGTTTTTCCAAAACTAATGTGGTCTTAAACTAAGCGAAAGCACTTATCTTATTAACTTCAATATATGTCTATATATCGCGCATCTCTATTATTATCTAACGCTTATTTGCGTATTTTATTGCTAATTTACTCTTAATAGTAATATATACCAGCGTTTTGCTTTTTGTAATAATAAAAATTCAGCTT
>JAITLB010000159.1 GCA_031278175.1 Christensenellaceae bacterium | reverse complement strand
TAAAACTTGTGACATATAATATACACAAATTATATATGATTTGGTGCAAACAAAATCATAAAAGTTTAGATTAAAAAGCAAAAGAGGTGGATTCATTAGTTTGTATGTTTAAGACATGCTAGGGATCGCTGTGCGGGGGGCTTTGGCATCTGATTAGACAGAACGCAATACGTGGTGAATACTCTTTGTCAGAGAGCGCGCTTCAGTTAGAAATTCTAATTTTAGGTGGTGAGCAAGAGACACTCGAAATTGGCACAATTTACTACCGAATACTTCAATCGCAATTTGATACTTACATAAAAAGATAGTTATAAATTGCGATTGAATTTAAACTAGAACTTTCATGCCCTGTTAGCATTTATTTCACCCACCTTAAATCGAAAGCAAAATTTAAAAGTAATATTTGAATTCTACTAAACGCACTAAGACATATATAATTAACAAAGGTCAATATCAAATATTGTAAAGACATTTCGTAAAAATTAAGTTTCTTCCTATTTCAATGATTAAAATAGAAAATCTCTGTATACTTGAAATAGATTTTAAGCGCTATGCACCCAATAATTTCAACGCTATTAACTGTCTAGATCTAAAGAGTGCGACTAAGACCCGAGAACATATTGCGTGAAATATATTAATGCCTGTTTAAAATCATACTAACTGTGGAAATTGCTAACAGAGAAAGCATAAGTTCTAAACGGATTATATTGTAATAACATATAAACGATTTAGCGCAATACACGCATATAATATAAAAATAAAATTTAGATGACTAAAAATACATTTTAATTTGAAAGCTGAAAACAAACAACCGTTTAATCCATTAATTAACAACCTACAAAAGTCTATTAATATAATTTTGCAATTATATTTTAAGAAGCATCTAAATAGTACTGTTTCCTGCGCTATAAAAGTCAGAGACTCATTAATGATTTCATTAAAAAGAAAACTAATGCGCAGAGATTTTGAGAAAATTGCATTTTAACGGTGCTATTTGACACTGTAAGAGACGATATTTATAAAAATTCCTAAAAATTGTTGGTATTTTACTTGAAATTTGCGCTTATCTAAGCTACAATTATGTAAGTCTTTAGTTTAATAATTATCATGCCAAAAGCTCTAAACTCTGTGTGTGTTTTGACTTGTTTAACCAAGAAAAAAGCTACGCGCGTGGTAATTTTGAGGTTGTGACCCCCTCGACTATTATTAATACAATGTTGCTTATCTACAGCAAAATTGAAATCGCATATTGAATGCGCGGTAGGTAACTTAAGTAAATATAGTTAAAAGCAAAGATGCATGTCGGATGAAATAATAGTTGTCTAGATTTATAGCGGGCAAGATTAATTCATTAGTCGGCATAAAAATACATGGGTAGTTAACAAACTGCAAAGGAGACAAATTGAGTGATACACATTAACTAAGCAAGATAACTAAATTTTCAATAGCGTGATTTACTGCAATGACCTCTTGGAACTCTAGTTAAAACAGTCAAACTGACAAGTAACTAGCTGAATCTAGGTGGTTACAAAGCAATTTAGACTAAGATGATTCATGAGCTTGAGGTTTGCTTTGATGTAGATACCAAAGCGTTGTAATACTACAAGAGAGTATAGAAACTAAAGGGAAGAAAAAATGTACAATAATGATTTAAAAGTGCTTCTAGATAATGATTATAGGCGATCAGATTACTTGTATTTAATAGACGAAATTTTGTTTGAAGATTTTGACCCTGACATTTACAGTGTCGGTGTAGAGAATAGTCATATATTTGCAAATGTACATGAATTAGGCAGGTCTAAGCAGTGCGGTCTTAAGGTGTATGAAGCAGTTCTTAAAGAAAATGCACAAAACAAACGTGTTGGAACTGTGCAAGAAATGTTTAGAATTATGCACAGTATACTTTGTCAGAATGCCATTGTAGCGTTTGTAAACGCGGATAGAAGAAACTATCGGATATCACTTTTGACAAGCAAATATGTGCTAGATGAGGATTATAATATTATTACGATTAAGTCTAATCCGCGTCGGCATTCATATTTCCTAGGTTTAAACACTAAATCTAAAACTGCTTATGATTTTTTGCTAGCAAAGGGAAAAGTGAATTCACTAGAAGAGCTTCAAGCAAGGTTTTCCGTAGAAGCAGTAAGCAAACTTTTTTATGATGAAATTGCATTATTATTTACTCAGCTTATTGGCGGTGAAAGATTTACCAAAAAATATGAACGACTGTTAAAAATTTATAAAGACAATGATAAAAACAAATATGCCGAGTTTGGAGTGCGATTAATTGGTCGCCTTGTATTTTGCTGGTTTTTAAAAGAAAAGAAAAGTGCTAATGGAATAGCTTTAATACCAGAAGAATTATTAACAGTAGAGACTATTAAAAACTATCCCTCATACTATCACAGTGTATTAGAACCATTATTCTTTGAAATTTTGAACACACCACAGTTATCACGAAAAGAGCAATTTATAAATGATGAGCGATTTATGCTAATA
>JAITLB010000090.1 GCA_031278175.1 Christensenellaceae bacterium | reverse complement strand
TGTGTTTTCCCCGTGCCAGGCGGTCCTTGAATTACAGATAGTTCGCTCGTGAATGCCTTTTCCACAGCTTCCATTTGTGAGTAATTAGCACCAAAAGGGAAAATAAGGTTAAGGTTAGCATTGCTATTCTTTACTACTATCTTGCTTTTCCTTAAAAACTTATCTAGAAAGCAACCCTCGATTGGGCGCAAATTCGTTATCGTTTTAAGTAGTGGCACGCTCGGCAGTTGATCACTAGGAATATCAGGATTCTTTTTTTTAGCTTCTTTATGTAAATGCTCCGCAACTTCCGTCATATATTCTAAACTATCTTTAATTTCGGGCTGGTTCTGTATTGTGCGTTTCAGCTCTATATCGCTACTTTCATGTAACTTAGGTTCTTTGTCTTTATCATAAACTTTGTACCAATACTCCTTGTTATCTGGTTTCTCATCACTGATAAATTCCAAAACCTTTTCGGCCTCGGAATCGTGCAAACCATTAACAAAAAGAAGATTGTCTTTAAGACTTATTTCTGTCGATTTTGTCATCAAACACACATTTTTACTTTCATATGACACAGGATCTTTGTCTTTATAAAACACTTTGTACCAAGCCTCCTTGTTATCTGGTTTCTCATCCCCGATAAATTTCAAAACCTTTTCTGCCTCGGAATCATGCGAACCGTTAACAAAAAGAAGTTTGCCTTCAAGACTTATTTCTGTCGGTTTTGTCATCCAACGCACATTTTTTCTTGCATAAGGCCAAGCTTTGTTCCCGTTGTTAAAAGTGACATCATACCCCCCCTTGTCATTGCGATTGATGGACTTTATCTCGTCACACTTATCTAGTAGTATGGACTTTATCTCGTCACACTTATCTAGTAGTATGGGGTCATAACCATTGTCGTGTTTTGTTATTATTATTGCGTTTTTATACGGATCCATTATATTATCTCCTTTGTGTGCATCAAAGCGTTGTAATTATTCCGTACTTAGCGTATGCCTCATTATATAATTTCTTAAGGTTTTTCTTTACCGACTCTGAAAATGCAATGTTGTGGGATGCAATAAAAGTATCGTAGACTATCTTCCCCTCAAACGGCAAAAGTACCGTTTCAACAAGTATTGGTGGGTCTCTTCTACAAAGCACATCATAAATCGTGTTTGTCATAGAACGAACTCCGTACAACTTAATGACCTCCCTAGATTGTTCAAAATATTCAAAAACCGAATATTCGGCTAAGTGCTCGTGTATGAGAAATCTGCCTTTTATGAATTTATAGGCCCAAGTGCTGATAGTCTGGCACTCTTCGACACTCAAATCACTTGCGGCGCTGCTACATAGAAATTCAACAATGTATTGTTGTGGATTATCCCACAAATTTTGTCTAATCTCAATAATTGGTTCCTCATTGACACTTTGACCATAGATCGGAACAGGAAACGATCGTACTATCTTGTATTTCTCATTTATCCAGTAAATTAATTTATACCACAACTTATAGAAATTAACTGCAAATTCATTCTTCATGTCATGTCTCTTCATTTTCATGCTGGTTGCTTTTTTCTCCTTGTAATTATATTGTTCGTGGCATTCTTGAGAATAAATTCTTGAGGATCATATCCACGAACTACTCACAATTTAGTGTTGCTCTAAACATTAATCATAAGATCAATGTAAAAATATGTGTGCCGACCAAGCTAATTTAATTTACCTACAAACAGTTTAGTGCGCCAAAGATGATATATGACTTTTCAGCCGATGAAATCAACATCGAAACTGCTACACAAATCGTTTTGCGCATTTAGATGATGCTGATGTTTTAGTCGGCTTATCCAATGCAATTTAGCTTAGATTGATGCAATGCTTTATGTCTACCAGTTTGCAACATGTAATCTTTGTGTTTTATAAAGTAAAAATTACATCCTCAGCTGACATGGAATCGATTCCCTGCCACTTAATATTCAGTTTCAGCAAGCAATTTTTAATCCACTCTCAAACAAACAAGAACATCACTGTAAAGTCTGCTATCATCCTCACGCGCATTCCAATAATGGAGTGTGCTGTTTATTTCAGTTAAGTGATCTTGATATAATTATATCCGTTGAACACCTTAAACAGTGTTTGCAATCCGAAATACCCTAAAGCATAGCAAACAATAACATCGCACGATTAAACAGGTTTTCCTCTACTTATTATTTACCATCCACCTGTTTTTAATTTGAGATTGCTTGTCTGTATTGACACACATGCTCTATTCATCGTCTGCATCGCTCAATATTATCGCCTATGGTATATTATAAACTAAATTCGCTAAAAATTCAATTATTAATACTATTAAGACTACAAATTTAAATAAGCAATTTAAGTTAGTGTGTTTGTTTACGACACTTAGCATCAAATACTTTTACTTGCAATTAGTAGTTAATCCTGGGTATATGTAGTAACTATACATATGATGCTCAATTGTAGCACCAGATCTATTAGCATTTATAAACGTTTATTCAACAGTAGCGTTGCATCGATAATCTTGGTGTGCGTTGTTGTTAGTGTGTCATGCGACAAAACTTTCTCGCTTTTGATTAACCTGAATATAGCATTGCGTCTAATCTCGCCAAACGTGCCAATATTCCCACTTTGAAGATTTAGAGTGATTGTGTATGTTTTTGCTACCTATTTAGGTTCTAAAATAATGTCATCACCATCTTCACCTAAATCTGGAATTGAACTACCCCCAGCCAATCAAAGTTTTAAAATGATCATCTAACCTATAAAAACCTATTAAATCATAGCTCGTGTTCCATTCGTGTTTTGATATGCTTCAACAAGTGGATTTGACTCGCCAGTATCATCAGCGATCGATCTATAATTGCCTCTATCTGTAACTACTGAAAAATGAGAACTATAATTAAAATTCTAATACAGATTTTTAAAACAAATTTACTATTGCACAATATCATGATTACATCCTCTAATTATATTTTATTTCTGCGCCCCATTCAACTTCACAATTGCCATTCCAGCCATCTTACCAACCTACAGGCTGACTTTCCTATGTGGTTTTAATAAGCACATCAATTAAACCCGCAAACACATCAGCCTCTATTATTTTTAGGCCATAGGTGACTTGTTTGTGATTATGCAAATAATATGCTATAATTAACCCATATCAACTTATTTGAGGTTGCGCCATGAATGATACAATGACCAAAATAATCGAGT
>JAITLB010000055.1 GCA_031278175.1 Christensenellaceae bacterium | reverse complement strand
AGGTTCTAGACTATTATGAGACTAAGTGTACTAAGTCAAAAGAGCTGTTTTTAAAATCAGCGGAGTATATTCCAGGTGGTGTACAACACAATTTAGCTTTCAACTACCCATTTCCGTTAGGAATTGAGAAAGCAGAAGGCGCTTATCTCTACGATGTCGATGGCAATCGCTATATCGACTTTCTGCAAGCAGGAGGCCCTACTATACTAGGCTCAAACTACAAGTCGGTGCGCGATGAAGTCAAGAAATTGCTCGACACATGTGGTCCTGTCACTGGACTCTTGCACGAGTCGGAGTATTTGCTTGCTAAAGAGATCAACAAGCATATGCCCGCTGTTGAGATGTTTAGAATGCTAGGATCTGGCACAGAGTCTGTTATGGCAGCTCTTAGAATTGCTAGAATAGCAACAGGCAAAAAGCGAATAATAAAAATTGGTGGTGCCTATCACGGTTGGTCGGATCAGATGGTATACGGTCTCAAAATCCCTGGCAGTAGGACTTTCACCGAATCACATGGTATTCCAAGCAAGGCTTTGTCATTGACAGATGAAGTGAGACCTAACGACATTAACATGCTAGCAAAGATGTTGCGCCGAAATAGCACTAAAGGTGGCACGGCAGCCGTAATACTTGAACCTGTAGGTCCTGAGAGCGGAACACGTCCAATTTCTATAGATTATAACAAGGAAGTCAGACGTTTATGCGACAAATATAAGGCGCTACTCATTTTTGATGAGGTTGTAACAGGTTTCAGAATAGGATTAGGTGGCGCACAAGGTTACTTTGATATCGTGCCCGATCTTACGATATTCGGAAAAGTAGTAGCTGGTGGTTATCCAGCAGCTGGTGGCGTGGGCGGAAAGAAACAATACGCTGGGTTAATGTCAGCTGGACTTGTTTCAGGCGGGCATCGCGCGTATGTCGGTGGCACTCTAGCAGCTAATCCATTGAGTTCGTATGCCGGGTATTTGACTATAAAAGAAATAGAGCGCACGAACGCGTGTGTTAAAGCTGGCCAAGCTGGCGAAAAACTGACCGAAGGGTTGCAGCGTTTAATAAAGAAGTACAACTTACCTTATGTGACGTATTGTCAAGGTAGCATTGTCCACTTAGAATGCACGGGCGCTATGTCATACGATTTTTCTTCTATGTCGCTAGTTAAGTCCGCATTAGGGTTATTGAAAAATAAGAAGATGCTATATCTAAGAAAGGATGCAATGACCAGGATGGGTGCTGCGTATGCAGCTAATGGTATAATAACGCTAGCTGGGTCTAGGTTGTACACTTCACTAGCAGACACCGATGACGTTATATTCGATGCATTGAGCCGATTTGATGCCGTGTTTAAGTCAGTAGTCAATACAGGACAATGCGCACCTAAGGATTATAAAGGATAGTAACTTTAAAACAAATAATATAAATATTGAGTACGGTGTACTACATCGGAAATAATGCCCGAAGGACATAAGAATAAGACAAAAGTGGAATTTAGAGCACTTTGCAATATGGATGAAACGGGAACATGAAAACAAACAGTGTTTGTGTTTTCAATGGTTAGAAATGGATAGCTTGCGTGTATATATTAGCTCACGATATTGGCACTAGTTCGGATAAAGCCGTACTAGTCGATTATGATGGTAAAATAATTGCTTCTCTAGCCGTTGGTTATCCTACGTATTACCCCTACCCAGCTTGGGTAGAACAAGATCCAGAAGATTATTGGAATGCCGTAGTTGAGTCGACAAAGTTATTAATTAAAAAAACAGGAATTACACCATCTCAAATTTCATCTATTGTATTTACTACCCAATCGATGGGTCTGATACCCGTTGACGACAAGGGAAAAGCACTCTACAACAACATTACATGGGTAGATGGGCGTGCGCAAAAACAGGCCGATTCGATAATGAAAAAGCTCGGTGGTAAGAAAATATTCACACTGCTATCAGGCACCCCAATAATGGGAAAAGATGTCATAGCAAAGATTATATGGCTTAAAAATGAGCGCTCTGATATATATAATAAGACTAAATATTTTCTTGATGTCAACGGCTACCTTAAATTCAAATGTACAGGAAAGATGGTATCCGAGTTGTCGGGTGCATCGTCGTATGGGCTAGACCTCAAAAAGAAGAAATTTTTGAGTGTGTTAGCACTGACAGGTCTAGACATGAAAAAGCTACCGCCTCTAGTTAAGTCAATTGACAAGGTTGGGACGCTTACAGATGAGGCATCAAAGGCATTAGGGTTATTACCCGAGACTATCGTGTTTGGTGGTTGTGACGACGTACAGAGTGCTTGTATAGGCAGTGGAATGAATGCCGATGGTGATATTCATATTTATTTAGGAACATCAGCATGGGTATGCGCTTCATCAAAAAAGGAGACTAGGTTTATAAACGGTGCAGCCGCTATACAAAGCGCCGATCCCGAGATGAATTTAGTAGTAGGGGTCACTGAGGCAGCTGGTAGCAACATCGAATGGCTCACCAAGCAATTCTTTAAAAAAGAGAGCGAGCAATACGGTGAAGGCATTTATAGGTATATGGACGAGTGTATCGAGAAGATCCCACCAGGTAGCGATAACTTGATATGTACGCCATGGATGTTAGGTGAGCGTTGTCCAGTCAGTTCAACAACGACTAGAGCGACATTATTTAATATCAGCGAAGAACACACACGTGAGCATTTGATGCGCGCTGTGTATGAAGGCATCGGTTATAATCTGAAGTGGATACTTGATAACTTCAAGAAAGATTATAAACTGGGTTGTAAGAGTTTTAGAATTATTGGTGGAGGAGCCCTTGATGCAGCATGGATGCAAATTATTGCCGACATCACGGGTGTAGAGTTTGGAGTATTAGAAAATCCTAGGAGCGCTGGCGCGCTTGGTGGTGCGATAATCGCGTTAATCGGGCTAGGGCACCTTAAGTCGTTTTCTGATGCATACAGTTTTACTAAAGTAGCCAAAACTTACATACCTAATAGCGCTAATCATGATATATATATGAAGATGTTCAATTCGTATAAGAATGTCTATTATGGACTAAAAGAAGCTTATGATATAGCAAACGGTGAGCGATTCACCGTCTAAGACAAAGTAAATGCGTTTAAAATTAGATATTAGGATAATTAAACCTAGATTTAGTTTATACAACTTAGCACGCTAGTTTATACTAAATTAGAGCGGGTAGATATAAATTTATCTAAGGGAGTAAAGAGTGGAAGAGATGAATTTTACTGAGAGTAAGAGGATGCGCGAGTTGATCGCGTTTACCAACCAGTTGATGGTTGAGGGATTAGCTAATGAAGGTGATAGCGTCAGCGTTAGATTGTCTAGCACCGAAATATTGATAACAGCGACTCCCGTCAAACATCGTGATATTACAATTGAGAATGTTAGTAAGGTTTTGATTAGTGATGATTTAAGTGCGCATAGATTTGGCGATCTGCATGCTAAAATATATCATGCACGCAGCGATATCAACGCAATAATAACTAATCATGCGCCGCATTGTGTCGGACTATCGCTAACCGAATCTAAGTTCCCAGCCGTATTAGACGACGTAGCTCAAATAATAGGGCCTAGAGTATATGTAGCACCCTCATCTGAAATCAAAAGTGTGCTTAAATGCCTTAAAGGGCACGGCGCTTGTATAGTCAAAAACGAATGTGTGGTGGCAACTGGTAGAACTGTTGACGAGGCACATACAGCGGCATTAGTTTTAGAAAAAGGTGCTAGAGCGTATATAGAGGGAAGTGTTCTAGGCGGAGCTAAGAAGATTCCCTATTTTGAAGCTAAGCTTATGAGGTTTGTGTATAAGACTAAGTACAGTAAAGCCGATCAAGAAGCAAAATTGCAATAGTGGGAGATAGGATTATGTTAGACGAGGCACAAATAAGAAAAGAGATAAAAGAAATAGGCGTAAGGCTTGTTGAAGCGAACTTAGTGCAAGGCACGTGGGGTAATATATCCGTGCGTTTGGATGATAAGTATATGCTAGTGACACCTAGTGGTCTAGATTACATGCGCTTGACACCTGAGGATATGGTTAAAGTCGAAATTAGCACATTAAATTATGAAGGGAATATCAAGCCGACATCCGAAAAGAAAATCCATGCCGCTATATACCGTGAGCGTTCGGATATAGGTGCCGTAATCCACAGTCATCCGTTTTACAGTAGTTCGATTGCAGCTGCTAGATGCGAATTACCTGTGTTGACTAAAGATATGTCGACGGTCTTTTTAGGACATGTCCGAGTAGGGCGTTATGGACTACCTGGCACTAAAAAGCTTACAAAAGCGACATTATATGCCCTAAGAGGCAGGAATGCCTGTTTTATGGCAAATCATGGCATAGTAGCATGTGCTGCAAATCTAATAGGTGCGTTTAACGCTTGTCGGCTCATCGAAGAAATGAGCAAGAAATTTATCAGCATTGAGACGATGAATTTAACTAAAAAGGATACATTTGATCAAGCTGATGTAATGACAGTTTTCAGAAATCGAAAAAAATACAAATTAAAAAATTAAGCATTTGGAGAATATCAGTGAAAGATAAGCTTAACAAGTTAGCCTATCGCATATTAGGCATGAAGCAAGGCGAAGAGCTGAAAGCAACGGAAGCGTACAGCTACAGCATCGCTGGGTTTGGTCAAAACCTCGTTTGTGGTTTGATCGGTAGTAGTTATTTAGTATACTACTTTACTAATGGTTTGTTAATCAATCCGGTCGTAGTTGGATTTATAATGTTATTCACACGACTCTTTGATGCATTCAACGATCCTATAATGGGTAGTATCGTCGATAGAACGCGCACGCGTTGGGGTAAATGTAGACCTTACCTACTATGGACACCGATACCTATTGCAATCCTCACAGCGTGTATATTTTTGCCGCTACCACCGCATGTTACAAGTACAGCGATAATAGCCACTGCTATTTATGTGTTGTGGAGTATTATATATACTATAGTTGACGTGCCTTATTGGGGCTTAGCTACACAAATGACGGCTAATACTCATACAAGAGGTAGCATTTTGACCGTAGCTAGACTGTTTTGTACAGTTGGATCTGGATTGATCTCTTTAGTTATCCCTTCACTTTTAGGCAGTTGGCTAGGGAACATGCAAGACGCTAACGGTAGAATAATTGTAGGCTACGAAGAGCAAGCTGCACAAGTTCTAAGACAGAGGTTTATATGGGTGGCAGTTGTAATAGCGGCCCTTTCTATAGTCCCGTTCTTTTTGGGATTCAAAAACACAAAAGAGCGGTTCTATACTAACGATAAACCTAAGTCACTGGGGCATAACCTCAAGTTATTAATCAAGAATAAGCCGCTTTTAATAATTATATGTAGTGGTGTACTAGGCGCAGCAAAAATGATGACCATATACAGTGGTATTTATTTCTGTGAGTATGCATTAGGCAATGTCAATTTCTTTGGTATGCATGGTATAGGCTTACATACAGTAGTAACGCTATCGGTTGTGCCTGGAGGCTTAATTGCGACCGTACTGACACCGCTGTGTACTAGGAAGTTCGGTAAAAAAGCTACGTTTATTGTCTCGAATTTGGTTGGTGGAGTCGTGTTGATACTAGTATGGATAATCGGCTACGATGCACCATGGAAGTTAATTATAGCATTGTTCGGACTTATTATATCAGGTGTTCCACAAGGATTTGGCAATATTATATCATACGCTATGATAGGCGACACTGTTGATTATCTTGATCTGCACTATCGTGAGCGCGCTGAAGGTATTTGTTTTGCGATGCAAACATTCATGAACAAAGTCGGTATGGCGCTAGGCGCAGCCGTTAGCGCATTCGGTCTATCATGGGCCAAAATAAATCCTGATGATATGGCGACCGTTACAACTCAAGGGCTAAACACACTATGGGCCGTCACTGTATTGCTAGCTGGTGTGAGTATGGTACTGACTACCATACCGATGTTCTTCTATAAATTCACAGAGAAAGAACAACGCAAGGCTATCGAGGAAATCGAAGCTAGAAAGCTTAGAGAAGCAACACCTGCCGAAACTAACGCCTAAATTTAGCCCCGTCATTAGAAGCGCAAAGCTTCTAATGACGGGGAGCATTAAAATTACAACAAAGTATTGACTTGAAGAGGCTTGAGTGCTATACTTATATAGCTGTCAAGACTAAAATATTATTTCAAGCCTGGGACAGGAGGTTTAAATGTTGGAGAACACTACTGGTGTCGTAAGGTATAATGTATCCGTTAAAAGACTAAATCCTTTTATTAGTGATAGTGAACCTTACAGCGTTTTTTTAGGAATACTAAAAGATGTCATTAGCACTTCGCAATTTGAGATCGAAGATATTACACTTAGTAACAATTTGACAAACATCATTATTGCCGATCCATATGGAGGTATCGAAGCTCCTATTTGGTGTGTAAGGGATGCAGTAAATGAATTTCTTAGTAGCGTTGAAGACGATGTGCGTCCCAACGTTATAATAAAAGCTAAGATTATCGGTCGAATGTCACATGCTTTCAAATCACGATTGCCGCAATACATCGACGCAAAAAATTCTATCAAACCATTATTTTATGCAGTAGTCACCGAAGCTGTAGATGGAATAACACCTTTTGTTGATGCAAAGACATTTGAGTATTATATGGCATCATTTCGTAATACGGGTTTGCCTGTCTCGATTATAGCATACTCAATATTGCCTGAATCAGCTTATTTTGTTATGGCTTCATGGGATCAAAGCCCAGTTAGTGTAGAGCGATTAATCGAAAAAGCTAATACAAAGTTTTCACGATTTTTTGCATCGATATATTATGACGCTGGGTATTTGTTCAAAGCCGAGCTATCATTAAAGAAAATGGCATTTACTGGTGAGATTGCCGAGTACATAGCAGCTGTTCATGCCACACCGATAAAAGCTAAGTTAGCATATAATCTATCTGACTGGGAATATTCATCATACAATGAGAGCGGTTCAAATAAGTTAGCCGATATAGATACGTACTACCGTGTAGTAGGACGGCTTGCTGGTGAAGAAGCTTATATAACGGCGCACAAAAAGTTATCTAAGGTGCCTAGCATGTATGTTGAGAAGAAAAAACAACATAGATTCACCAAGATTTTAGCTGAAGTATTAGCTAAACATGGCATACAAGAAAAAACGAAAATACCAGTGCCCACAATGGTAGAGATCGTATTAGATATCAATAACAAAGGTGCGCATCCATTTGAATATATAATAGGTAAACTCTTTGTTACTGATGATGAGCGATACCCACTTCTGTTTGCAGTAGTCAAAAATATGATCATGCGATATAGATGCTCAATTGATACATGTTCAAGAAAACTAGAATACAACTTATCGTTGCATGGCGATGATCTCATAATTGATCTTGTTTATGCTATAAATGAAGAGAAAGGATACGCTTATGATTATATAATGGGTATTTTAGGTCTAGCTTATCCTAATGAATCGTTTTTGTTGAAATTATTTGAGCGGTTCCTGATGACGTATGATCTGTCTTATGGTGATACCATTAAGCGTCTTGAAATTTACGATAACAGAGTATTAAACTTCTTAAGTTATGCGTTTGCATACGAAAATTAGAATTGTTTCACCTCCTTTTTTATTTTGCTGGTTTTGTAGCAAATGCAAGAGCGCGATATATGTAGGTCGCGCTTTTGTATGTTTAGATATTTTTAAAGCTTTGGATATTGCCACTATTTGAGTAAAAGACAAATATAAATAATAATAGATAGTCTAGTTAAAAAAATACTCCTACAAAGCGATGAATGCTTTGTAGGAGTGAACTTTTTAAGATTAAATGTCAGTCACTAATTGTTAAAATTAGCGTGAGGATCAAAATGCCGATAAAGGTTGATATAATCTATGTTACTTGCCCTTTTAGACGATAAGTAGCGTAGATTTCTATGCCTTCACTGTCATAACCGATGAAATTCCAATTAGCATCAAAACTAACATCGTCTAAATTTTCAAGGTCTATATAGATCTCTGTTAAGCTAGTACACCCATAGAATGTATAATTAGTAATACTATCAATATTAGATCCGATTGAAATAGTTGTAAGTGCCTCACAATTTGCAAATGCTTGATAGTTAAGCGTGGTTACTGAATTGGGCAGTGTAATAGAGGTAAGCTTTTTGCAATTCGAAAATGCATTAATTGTTTCTATTGTAGTCCCCTCTGCAAATGTCACTTCGATTAATCCTGAATTATCAAACGAGCTAGGCATTTCTTTAACTGATGCGGGAATAGTAATTGATGAGAGTTTATAAGACTCTGCAAAAGCATTAGAACCTATTGTCTCAAGATTAATATTTTCAGCAAATGTTACGCTCTCTAGATTATCGATATTTTCAAATGCAAAGTCACCGATGCTTGTAATGTTTTCGTGTATAAATATTTCCTTTAATCCAGAGTCATAAAAAACTCTCTGTTGTATTTGTGTTACACCTAGTGGTATCACAAAGCTTAGGAGACTTCCAGTATATTGAAATGCCTGATTGCCTATTGAAGTCATTTTACTGTCCTCAGCGATTGTAACGGTATTTAAGTTTCTACAATCTGAGAATGCGCCCTCACCGATGCTTACTACTTCCTTGTGGATTGTAATTTTAGTAATAGTTTTGTTGTTGGCAAATGCCTCCTGACCGATTGCAGTAATTGTAGCAGGCATAACTATTTCACTTTCATTACCGAAATATTTTATTAGTGTGCCATCTGTGCCTACTAGATAAGCAGTTCCATCAGATAAGGATATTGGATATATATATTGAGCATGATCAGACCAAACTGTAGCAGTCCTATACGTCTCTAAATATTCATCTGGCACCAGTATTATGGCATCGTAATCAAATGTAGTGTCAGTTATAGTAAGAGGAGTAGCAGTCTTAAATATGAATACAGATCCTGCCATTGTATAAAGCGATCGTTCACTTAGTGTAGTTAGTGTTGTTGGGATAGTAAGGCTGTTGAGTTCAGAAGCCCCGGTGAATGCAAATGCACCTATTTCTAACAGCCCCTCTGGTAATTCTATATAGATAAGCTTTTGTGCGAAACCAAATCCATATTTATCAATTAGTTCTACACTGCTGGGCAATTTAATTTTTTTAATTTGAAAATCATACATGAATGCGCCTTTACCGATTGTATCAATGCCAGTTGGCACTGTGATGTCATCTAGTTCACCATAATAATCGACTAAATACTTATTATCCTTAATCAAAAAACCGTCAACTCTTGAGAAACGGCTCTTAGCTGCTATATGATCTTCATATTTTT
>JAITLB010000217.1 GCA_031278175.1 Christensenellaceae bacterium | reverse complement strand
CATTTTCTTAAATCGTTCATTGACAACGAACGATTTGTGCCTTGTTCAAAACTCGCAAGAGCTAAAGCGATACCGCTCTTACGATTCAAACCGCGAACGGTCTGCTTTCAAGCCATTTAAGCGGATTTGAAATGCCTGGATTTTCGTATGACGCGTTTTTCCGTGTCGGATTCACTCACCATTATACGGTTATGGCAAGCAAAAGTCGCTTAACGGCAGACTGTTTTACATTGCCCGCTGCACCGCTGAGTTTTGGATGGTAGATACCACAAAATCATACCTGCGCGGTGATTTGTACGCGAGGCAGGGGACTATGCCGAACAAGTTCCCGCTGACGCTATCCGAGCCGATGCAAGCACGGCGCGCTATCAGGGCGTTTAAGGATGAGTATATCCTCTATTGTGTATCTATTTTGGGCTTTGATAACATTATGGATTATCAGCACTGACACATTAGTGCGAAGTGCTAATTAATCTCGCTTGCCATTTATGCCAGTCTTTTTTCGACAATCCAGTTGTTTTAATGACTTAGATATTTATGTAATTGTCTATATACATCATTTCTGCCTGACTTTGCAACAAAATCTAGCATACAACAACTACTTTCAGTGTGCTTGCTCAGACTAGCTCTTCCATGCTTTTAGCAATATATGCTTACTTCGGATGAATCACTACCCCCCATTATGGTTTTATAGCAAGGTCCATCTAGCGTAAATATAGCAACACTTAGCTAAAAACTTTTTATCGCAAAAAACAATTCGAGGACGTTCCAGCCTGTATCAAAAAAAGTAAGTTTGGAAAAGCAAAATCTGTTCAATCTCCTTGCTTTATTTCTGGTGGTATCTATACCAATAAACCACTTTTATTTTTTATAGTTAAGCGCATTAAATGGTTCATTCTTAAAACATTGGTTCAGTTATTTCTGTCCGTTTTAACTTGTGAGCTGGTTTAATATAGTACATACCAGTTTTAAATTTATTTCCTTACATAAAACACAACATTTCTCTTGTAGTTCATTTAAATGCGCAACTAAAATATGACATGCTCTATATATTTTATTCATATGACACTGCGCCATTGAACTTTGAAATATGGACATTTGATACAACTTATTTGCTGCTAAGACTGAACGTGCCCATTTCAAACTTACATAAAAGAGCATGTTTATATAACATCAAATTTCAGCAAAAGATGAAAGCGTTTTTATGGTTGGGGGTACTTATTCTAATCGCGAATTTTGTAAAAACATAAATGCGCAGTGTGTCTATAATTTAATATCAAGCTTTTTAATTGTGCGTTGTATTTATGTCAATGTAGGGTAAACTTCTTTGTGTTTTCCATTGAACATAACTCTATATTGCTTTGACATGGTTAAAGATTTGAGTTTCTCGTTTTTAGTCGGTTTGCTATGATTTCTGCGATGCATTGAATAAACAAAATCTGGTCTCAATCCCGTCAACAGTGTATATACGAATTGCGTTTGATATCTAATTTGTTTTTCATCTCATCAAATTCTTTTTCTATGTAATTATGAGCAGAATATTCATTAACAATAGTTGAGATGATCTCAAAACTAGTTTGGTTCATCTTGAGTCGGAATTTCTTGCTTGATGCTTCCATCGCTCTCTAGAAGTGTAAGGAGTACTGCGATTCTCAGTGCATTTAAATAGCGAGAAGTTCTAAGAGAAACCAAATAAAGTGGCGAGTAACCTATAGCGACCATTATGGTGCTTAACCACTGCAAAAGACTATTCCCAGGCATTAGGAGTGTTGCAATGACAGCACTTATTGATGTTATAAGGGTCACTTGCAAAAACATAATATATCGCTTAATGAATTTTTTAGTATCGCCGTATATGCGCTTACATATTAAAAATTGTAATACAAACACCGCTAAGAGCGCTATAGACATTATAATTATAGTAGGGGCAAGGTAATTCTCAATAAAACTGAGACCGCCACGTATAGAAACGAATAGCAACAAATACCCGATCAACGCTATAATGGAAATATCTACAGAGTAGTTACTTTCTGAATTTGCGTCCTTTTCAATAGCATATTCTTTATATGCCGTTATTATGTTATCTGAATATTCTTTAAGATAGGTTAGTTCATTTTTAAGCAAAATTCTGATTGAGTATTCGACTATAGATACCGCAACGAACAGACAACCAATAATACAAGTAAATAGTACGACTATCTTAGAATTGTAAAAGGAGAAAAATATGACATATAAGAGGACACCAACACCAACGCACCCCCAAGAAATAATAGACAACTTTTTTATTTTATAATTGATAGTAAATAGAAAAGGATCTAATGTTATTAAACTTGCAAAAAGAGCTACGCCAGCTAGAACAATAAATTCGCCGTACTGATAAACACTACTCGTGTTCGGACCACGATAGGTAGCGACACTTATCATGAGTGCAACAAAAAATATTGATTTTAAAACAACTCTGAACAGATAGTTGTTGTAGGGTGTTGTAACTGTATCAGTGGGTGTTTTCTGTCGTTCCATAATAAATCACATTCGATTCAACAAATCTCCTAAATTGTACGTACAACGCGCGTTTTTAATAACGGTGTTGTTAACTAATATTATAACACAATCAACTTGTGTTTTGCAAAATAGAATAATAAATAGATATAGTTAAGACACTTGTATTTTCATGGCTAAACCCATATCGATAGCAAATCTAGAATCTTTTATCAATATTATCATATTTCCAGACCCATCAGATTGAGCTTTGATGGTTCCGCCTACTATTATACCTAGATTTTCAAGATGACGCTTCATTTTTTCATCCGTTGAAATCTTCACAATAGTTAAGTCTTTCCCTAGAGGAGCTATCCCGAGTGGCATATTTCACCTATCTTCTATGTTTATTTAAACAAGTAAATCTATTTTGTAAGTGTTATAACTGCAATACTTAGTTTAAACTGTCATCTTGCATTTACTGTTTATATTATATACTCTAAAGCTATTACAAGCAAGCATATAAAGAGTCTTGCACAGGTATAAGCATTAAAATATCGCGTTTAAATATTTTGCGTGTGTATAATTGATTTAGAATAGAATATTTAAGCACAGACACTTAGATAATAGTCGTGATGTATGCCGATTACAGCAATTTAAGCGGCATTATTATTTCGCTTTTGATCAAGAATTTAGTGCTGATTTTATACTTGCGACATATTCGCCAATATGTGCAGGAGAGTATTCCCCAAATTGTTCAATCAAAGAAACTATTGCACTACCTATGATAATTCCGTCTGCGTCTTGTGATAATGCTTTTGCTTGCTCAGGAGTATTTATACCAAACCCCACTGCTATAGGTGTATTTGTATGTAAGCGCACTTCGTCTATCAATTTTTTCAAGTTGGTCTTTATATAGATCCTAACACCAGTGACACCCATTGAAGATACCAAATAGATGTAACCTGTCGCGTCCTTAACGATTTTGGGAATGCGGTCAAACGATGTTGGTGCAACAAGGCAGAGTAGATCTACTCCTGCATTTTTGCAATACGGCAATATTTCGTCTCTTTCTTCTGCTGGCAGATCGGGGATAATGATACCATCTACATGTATTTCTTTGCACTTTTCTATAAACTGTTGACTACCATAGCAAAAAACAGGATTGTAATAAGTTAAATACACAATCGGCACATTACTGACTTGTCTTACCTTCTGTGTTAGCTCAAAAATCTTAGTTAGTGTAATTCCTGCGTTGAGTGCGCGCAAGTCGGCTTTTTGAATGATTGGGCCTTCTGCAACTGGATCGGAGAACGGGATGCCAATTTCTATTATATCGACACCTTTTTCGATCATCTTCAAAATTATTTCAAAACTTGATTCTAGTGAAGGATCACCACCTGTCACGAATCCTATAAATGCTTTATTATTGTTGAAAGCTGTTTGTATGTTGCTCATTACTATCTCCTTTAGATGCTACAATTTTATTAAGTAGAGTTATTAGTTTTTTAGTGTAACTTAAATTAAAATTCTACCTCTGTAAGATGCTATACTGCTTACGTCTTTGTCGCCGCGCCCTGAAATACATATAATTACGCTTTGATCGCGTGGCACAGATGGCACGTATTTCATGGCAAATGCCATCGCGTGTGCGCTCTCTATTGCGCATATAATGCCCTCTTGTCGCGCCATGTATTCAAAAGCACAAACAGCTTCTTCGTCAGTTATTGGGTAATATTGTGCGCGTCCAGTGGCATAAAGGTAAGAATGTTCTGGCCCAATACCAGGATAATCCAGACCAGCCGAAATCGAATAAACAGGTTTGATCTGTCCATCTTCATCTTGACAAAAATACGATTTCATTCCATGGAAAACACCAATGCGACCTGTCGCAATAGTAGCAGCATTTTCGGTGGTGTCGATACCTTTCCCTGCTGCTTCGCAACCAATTAATTTAACACTTTTGTCGTTAATGAATCTATAAAAAGCGCCCATCGCATTGCTCCCACCGCCGACACAAGCAATTACAGCATGTGGCAATTTCCCCTCACTCTTTAAAATCTGTGATCTCGCTTCTCTTCCAATTATACTTTGGAAATCGCGCACTATCATTGGGAATGGGTGAGGTCCCATTACAGAACCTAAGAGGTAATGTGTGTCCTCAACGCTTAAAGACCAATCACGCATTGTTTCATTAACTGCATCTTTTAGAGTGCCAGTCCCTGAGTTTACTGGTATAACCCTAGCGCCTAATAATTCCATTCTATATACGTTAAGAGATTGTCTTTTAATATCCTCTTCGCCCATGAACACATCGCATTTAAGATCTAATAGTGTAGCTGCAGTTGCGGCCGCAACTCCATGTTGCCCAGCCCCTGTCTCTGCAATTATTCGCTTCTTTCCCATCTTTTTTGCTAGTAATGCTTGTCCTAACACATTATTTATTTTGTGTGACCCAGTGTGATTTAGATCTTCTCTTTTCAGATATACCCTAGCACCACCTAGATCCTTTGTGATCTTTTCAGCATAATATAGAAGGGATGGTCTATTTGCATAGTTTTTCAGTAGCGCATTAAGCTCTAAGTTAAATGCCCTGTCTCTTTTATACATATTGTAAGCACTTTCTAGTCTAATTAACTCGCTCATCAATGTTTCTGGGATGTATTGACCACCAAAAACACCATATCTACCTGGTTTCATTTATTCACCTCGCGTTTTGTCTCATTTTGAGAGCATATGCTTTCAGAATTCCTTATAATACTCACTAACTCTTTAATTTTTTGTGCATCCTTATACCCGTTCGTTTCCACTCCACTTGAGACATCTATTGCGAACGGTTGCAATCTCAATGCCAAGAGCGCGTTGTCTAATTTAATACCACCTGCTAGAAAAAACGGACGCTCCATTTTCTTGATTTTAGACCAATCAAATGTTTTTCCTGATCCACCGCGATCACTATCAAACAGAAAGTAATCAACGCTATCGCATGATATATTGTCAAGATTTGTGTCCCCTGGTATCATGCGTATTATCGGTAATAGCGGTCTAGCTATTTTTAAGCATCGTATGTACTCATCGCTTTCGCGTCCATGTAATTGAGCCATCCGTATAATGGATTGATCGAACAGTGTTATTATATCATTAATATCGGCATTTACAAATACACCTACGGGTATGATTTGCGAATGGAGCATTGCACTTAATATACTAGCTTGCTCATTTGTACAATATCGCGAACTCTCGGAGGCAAACACGAATCCGACATAATCGGGTAAAACCTTATTAACCGCTTCAACATCTTCTGGTCTTGTCAAGCCGCAAATTTTTATCTTGGTACTCATAAATTAAATACCTCTTAGACTATTTAAATATTTGAGTTTGTCATCAGATCTTACTAAATGTTCGCCGATTAAAATTGCATCAACACCGATCGATTCTAAGAACTCGACACTTTCCCTATTTTTAATGCCACTTTCGGATACAAATAACACGCTACTTGGAACATAATGTCGCAGTGTAGCGGTGGTATTGAGATCAACCTCAAATGTTCTCAAATCGCGATTGTTGACACCAATTATATTTGCACCACTATCAACACAAACACCAATTTCACGCTCAGATCTAGTTTCAGCTAAAACGGACAACCTTAATTCTCTAGCTCTTTGTAAAAACTGTTTAATCTCTTTGCCTGTAAGAATCGATGCTATTAGCAAGATTGCATCCGATCCGATTGCACTAGCCTCAAAAATTTGATACTCGTCAATGATAAAATCCTTTCTTAGTACGGGCATATTTGTTATTTCTTTAATATCAGTCAAATAGTTATTGCATCCTAAGAAAAAATTGGGTTCGGTCAATACAGATAATGCGTCCGCGCCAGCTTGCTCATATTCTCTTGCCAATTGCTTATGATTGAAGTTTTGCGCGATTACACCTCTAGATGGCGATGCTCTTTTAATCTCACATATAAAAGATGTTAGTGGCTTCTTAAGTGCATTTTCAAAACAGAAGTTTCGCTCTGTCGCGCGCTCTTCAGCAGTCCTAATAATCTGATTGCGCTCTTTTGACTGTTTTTCTATAGATACTCTTTTTCTAGTATCATCTACGATCCTGTCAATTATCATTGTTAATTTTCCTCAACTGTTGAATTTCAATTTGCTGTGTTTAGTCAAAATGGAATTTAATTGGTATTCGATAGAGTTACGAATTGATTCATCACATGCATCGCCGCACCACTATCAATTAACTCCCGCGCTTTTTCGATATTTTCTAACAGCGATGTTTCGGGGCGTGCTGCAAAAATTGCAGCGGCGGAGTTCAACAAAACTGCATCTCTTTTAGCACCCTTTTCACCTGATAATACCCTTTTTGCAATTTGCGCATTTTCTAGTGGCGAACCACCTACTATCTCGGATTTTGGAAATCTTTTAAAACCGTAGTGCTGTGGATCAATCTCGTAGTATTTAAATGTGCCCGATCTTATCTCACAAACACTAGTGACATCGCCTACGGATATTTCATCTAATCCATCCTTTCCATATACTACTAGACCGTTTTCAACACCTAGTTTTGACATTACAATCGACATAGGTTCGATAAGTTCCTCGCTATACACACCCAGCAATTGTATCTTCGCACCTGCAGGATTTGCAAGAGGTCCTAATATATTAAAGATTGTTCTTATGCCAAGTTCCTTTCTCACAGGGGCGACATATTTCATTGAGATATGATAGTTTTGAGCAAACAAGAAACAAATCCCAATCTCTTTCAATATTGCAATGCTTTTTTCAGGTGGTATATCAATTTTGACTCCGAGTGCTTCTAGAACGTCAGCAGCTCCACATTTGCTAGATGCCGCTCTATTGCCGTGTTTAGCAACAGGTATACCAGCAGCTGCAACGACAAAAGCCGATGTTGTAGATATATTGAACGAATTTGATTTGTCGCCACCAGTGCCGACTATTTCCAACACATCAGCATCGTGGAGCAGTCTTACGCAGTGCTTGCGCATTCCAGCTGCCGAGGCCGTGATTTCGTCTATGGTCTCGCCTTTTACCGCCATGGCGGTCAAGTACGCTGACATTTGTATCTGGCTAGCCTCACCACGCATAATCTCACACATAACAGCTTCCGCTGTAGCATAATCTAAATCTTCGCGGTTTGCAGCTTTTATTATTGCTTCTTTTATCATAATATCTACCTCGATAGAAAATTTTCTAATATTGTTCTTCCACATGGTGTAAGAATTGATTCAGGATGAAACTGGACACCATAGGTCTCGGTGTCATTATATCTAACCGCCATTATTTCGCCGTCACGGGATCTTGCGGTTACTGTCAGTGATTGTGGCAAAGAGTGCTCTAGTGCTACTAATGAATGATACCGCCCGACAATTATATTAGGAGGCAATGACTTAAATATTGGACAACTAGTTTCTAATTGTACTTGAGATGTCTTACCATGCATAAGTTGTTTGGCATATCCAATACTAGCGCCAAAAGCTTCACATATTGCCTGGTGCCCTAAGCATACACCCAATATCGGGATTCTTCTGGTAAATTTCCTTATAATATCCTCACAACGGCCAGCCTCGGATGGTCGCCCAGGCCCTGGTGATATTAGGATATGCGAGGGGTTATATGCCTCTATATTATCCAAATCGATGGCATCATTTCTGACAACTTTTATATTTTGTGATATTGCACCTGCTAGTTGATATAAATTGTATGAAAAACTGTCATAGTTATCAATAAGTAGTATCATAAAGCAGTTCCCTCCTCAGCAGTTTCGTTGCTACAAGCTCGCAACGCATTCAGCACAGCTTGCGCTTTGTTCTCACACTCAATATATTCTCTTGAGGCGACACTATCCGCGACAATTCCAGCACCAGATCTAACAAACACTTTACCATTCTTTTTAAATGCGATTCTAATAGCTATACACGTATCGGCATCACCAGAGAACGACAGATAACCTATTGCACCACCATAAATGCCACGCTTGTTGTTTTCTAATTCATTGATTATCTCGCGAGCTCGTATTTTCGGTGCGCCCGAGAGTGTACCAGCTGGCAAGACGGCATCTATAGCGTCAAGTGCTTCTAGTCCATCTCGCAATTGACCCGACACAGCAGACCCTATATGCATGACATGCGAGAAACGCTCAATTTGCAAATATTTCTCGACATTGACCGTATTAAAATTGCTTACTTTTCCTATATCATTTCGGCCGAGATCTACTAGCATATTGTGCTCAGCTAGTTCCTTTTGATCGCTTAGCAGTTCTTTTTCGAGTAGCAAATCTTCTTCAACTGTTTTTCCACGTGGTTTTGTTCCAGCTAATGGATAGGTATACGCATGCCCTGATGAGACTTTGACTAATGTCTCGGGGGATGCTCCCGCTATTTCTATATCCGAACTCGAAAAATAGAACATGTATGGTGATGGGTTTGTCTTGCTAAGTTTTAAATATGTTTCAAATAGACTCCCGTCCGCTTCAGCACTTATGCGATTAGATAATACTACCTGAAATATGTCGCCCTCTTTTATATGCTCTTTTGCAACTGATACCATTTTAGAATACTCTTCATGGCTAAAAAGGTGTACAAACTCTGATTTCAAGTGCAAGGGTGGTAAGGATATCGGTTCTCCAAACTCTATCAATCGAAGAAGGTCATCGAGTTCTTTAACTGCCATATTATAATTTTCTACGATGGAATTTGTTTTTGCAATTGCTGTTAGTATAGTTTCACCAGTGAAATGGTCGTAGGTTATTACTTTATCAAAAAGCATCAAATCGAAGTCTTTGAATTCCTCTTCATCGGCTATTTTCATTGATAGCGCGGGTTCTGCGTATTTAATATAATCGTATGAAAAATACCCAACTAAACCACCAACAAAAGGTGGATCATGCTCAAAGCGAGGACATTCATTTTCTTTTAGTATTTGTTTGATGTAGTGACCAGGGTTGTTTGTGTTGATTGAAATATCAGTACCACTTCTAATCGTGAGATTGCCATCTAAGCAGTCAATGCCCAACTTAGGATCATACCCCAATATCGTATATCGACCTCTAGAGTCTTTATTTTCTAAACTCTCTAATATGTAGCATCGTTGACTATGTTTTTTCAATATTAAAAACACTTCAGCTGGTGATTTAATAGTGCGCTTTATCCTTAAACTAACAGGGACAGCAGCATATTTATTTGCACACTCAATTGCGACATTGAGATTTGGTAGAACATGTTTGGTAATATTATCCATTTTCAGGTCTCCTTAATATTTGCCTGAAACGAAAAATCCTCGGCAAATACTTAAATTGCCAAGGACGAATATAAATCCGCGGTGCCACCTTGTTTCAGATAAAAACGAGCGTCTTTATCCGCACTTAAAGAACACTAACATGTTCTAGAGTAACTATCGCATACTCAATTGCGTCACGAATACTTAGCAAAGTCAGTTTGCTGTTCAGCGTGCCCTCAGCGGACCATTTAAATTAAAAACAACGGTTAATAATTGTTTCTAATACGTAACGCGCTCATTGTCGTTTTCTCATCGCCACGACTCTCTGTAAACACTACGCTACTTTTACTTCCGCTTCAACGGTTAAAAATATTCAGGATAGTCTATCAGTACACTTAAAGGCGCTCTAGCTAAAAGCGCCCATTTGTATACTTCACTAGGTATTATATTAAATCTATTGCCAGTTGTCAATAGATTTAATGAAAAAACATTGTTTTATTCATTTGAAAAGGTAAAGGAATTTCAGTAATGCTTGATTTTAAGCAAATGCAAACTTGATTAACATAGCAAAGTGCAAAAATTTTGCAGGTCATAAAGACGCTTTCAACTAATTTTGGGGCAAGGGAAAAATGGTAAGTTAGCACGCAAGGATACTACTAAAGAATGCGAACTAAAATGTTAGCGGTGTTGCAACATTTAATTAAATAGTTTCCAATTGCGTTATCTAGTGTAGAACACTTAAGAAGGTGCAAAATGAAAGCATGTATTAAATTAAAAAATCTGTTAATACTTGATAGAATTAGCACTATCCAAATTAGTAGCAATATAGTGGAGAATTATTATGAACTTAAAAGATAGTAAAACATTTACACATCTAGCCGAAGCGTTTGCGGGCGAATGTATGGCGCGCACTAGATATGAATTCATCGAATATGGCGCTCGCATGGCAGGAGACACAAGTCTAGCGGACATAGTTAAGAAATTGGCTTTCAACGAATTTAATCATGCACGCATGCTTTATACTGCAATTCAGAGTGCAAACAAAAGCACTATAACAAATGTGAAAATTGCAACGGGTTATCCATTCAAGGAAAAGTGGAACGTGTTAGATAATATCAAATTCGCTGCAGAAAACGAGCGCAATGAGGGTGAGGAAATATATCCCGAGTTTGCAAAGGTAGCAGCTCAAGAGGGTTTTAAAGATATAGAAAAACTGTTTTTAGAAATATCTACTGTTGAAAAATCCCATGCTTCGCTTTTGCTAGATATTCACTCTCAAATGAAGACTGGTACAATTTACAAGAAGACTGCGCCTGTAGTTTGGATGTGCGCCGATTGCGGTTACCGTGCAACATCTTGCGAGGCATTTAGTGAATGCCCGCTATGCAAAGCAAAACAAGGGCATGTAGCACTAAAACTAGCAACGTGTGCTGTCTAGATTCTAGAGGGTTGCTTGAATAATAATGTGAAAATTAAGTAAATTTAAAGTTTAATTGCAATTGTTGTAATTTAGTGGTAAAATAGATCTGATGATGACGCTAACAATATCTTGCCTGATAGTCTTATTCGACTAGAACCGCATCCTCTATCGTATAAAAGCGCATCGTCAAGGAGATCATTTTTTACTAATGGATAAAACTATTCCAGTCAAAACATATATTTCGGAGACCGAAGCACCACAATATTGGTATAACTTGCGTGCCGATATGAAAGAAAAGCATCCGCCTTTTATTCATCCTGGCGAATTAAGACCTTGCGTGGCAGAAGATTTATACCCTATCTTTTGCAAAGAATTAGTAAAGCAAGAATTGAACCAGACCGATCAGCTAATTCCGATCCCTGATGGCATACAACAGTTTTATAAAATGTTTAGACCATCGCCACTAATTCGTGCGTACTCTTTAGAAAAAGCGCTGGGGACTCCAGCTGCGATCTATTATAAATTCGAGGGAAATAATACCTCAGGATCGCATAAGCTAAATTCTGCAGCAACGCAGGCATACTATGCAAAGCAGGAAGGTATAACTTCTCTTGCAACCGAAACAGGCGCGGGGCAATGGGGTACGGCATTAGCTATGGCATGTGACTACTATGACATTGATTTGACTGTATACATGGTTAAAGTTTCAAGCGAACAAAAACCTTATAGAAAAATTGTTATGGAAACATATGCAGCAAAAGTAATACCATCACCATCACCTACTACTGAGTCTGGGCGCAAAATATTGGCACTAGATCCTAATACAGGCGGTTCATTAGGTTGTGCTATAAGTGAAGCTATTGAAAAAGCAGTTACCACAGAGAATTGTCGGTATGTTTTAGGGAGTGTACTAGATCATGTTTTACTTCATCAATCTGTAGTGGGGCTTGAAGCAAAAACGGCTCTTGATAAATATGGCATAACACCTGACGTTATCATCGGATGTGCTGGAGGTGGTTCAAATCTTGGTGGGTTGATAGCTCCTTATATGGGCGGACGGTTGCAAGGCAAAAACAATATTCAATTTATTGCCGTAGAACCTCAGTCATGTCCATCTTTCACACGCGGCAAATACACCTATGATTTTGGCGATACCGCTAAAACTACACCGCTTATGAAGATGTATACGTTAGGGAATGGATTTATTCCATCGGCTAATCACGCAGGCGGTTTGAGATATCACGGTATGAGTCCTATTCTGTCAAAGTTATACAATGACGGGTATCTTGAAGCTAGAGCTTATTCTCAAACAGATGTATTTGATGCAGCAAAACTCTTTATAAAGACAGAGGGTATTTTGCCAGCTCCTGAGTCGACACATGCACTTAAAGCAGCAATTGATATCGCCCGCGAATGTACAAAAACAGGAGAAAAGAAAACCATATTGTTTGGATTGACTGGAACAGGTTATTTTGATTTGATGGCATACGCTCAACATAATAATGGAACATTAAGCGACAAAGTGCCAACAGACGAGGAATTACAAGCTGGGTTTGATTCAATTCCAAATCTCCCAGCAAAGTTTAGTGATTAAGGTGTGCTAGCAAATTTAGAAACGCACTTTACCATAGTGTAAAACCCACATTTCGTATTCCTAATGATGCAGTTTAGAACGCTAAAGTTGGTGATGCGTTTTGATCCGTGGGAACTTAGTTTGATTTGAAACTAGAGCCCCACGGACCAAAACGGGAAGTAGTGCATTCTGTGAATGTATATTGTTTGATAAAAACTCTGAGATTTAGTTTAGAGCGTTAATTGAAAAGCATACGCGGTTTAAGAGACTGGTGATAATTATTTACTGCGGGGCGCAAAAAAAAATTTAATGTGTGCGCAAGGGAAAGAGGATATAGCCAAAAATTGCGGCTTAAGCTGAGTGTTAGTTAATAGTGTGTCTCAAGTGCGGCTTAATATGGTGAAGAGGAGTCCAACAAAGCGTCTATAATTTTGATAGATACGCATATATGAATTCGGATATTTCACCGTCCATAACTGCTGTTACGTTTGTTTCTTCATATCCAGTGCGATGATCTTTTACTAATGTATATGGGCAAAACACGTACGATCTTATTTGACTGCCCCATTCTATTTTCTTCAAGTTGCCTTTTATACTTTGATTAATTTCTTGTTGCTCTCTTTCTCTTTTCTCTATTAGCTTGCCTATAAGCAATCGCATAGCGACATCGCGATTTTGAATTTGAGAGCGTTCGTTTTGGCATTGAACAACTATGCCAGTTGGTATATGTGTGATGCGAATGGCACTTTCTGTTTTGTTGACATGCTGACCGCCAGCACCACTAGATCTAAATGTGTCGATTCGAAGTTCTTCGGGGTTGATCTTGATTTCTGATTCATCTAATATCTCAGGCATCACTTCAAGTGACGCAAAAGATGTGTGTCTACGCTTGTTAGTGTCAAATGGGCTTATTCTAACTAATCGGTGTACACCTTTCTCTGCCTTTAAAAAGCCATATGCTTTGGCACCAGCGCATAAAAACGTTATACTCTTAATTCCAGCACCATCACCAGGAAGTGAATCAAGCACTGTAATTTTATAGCCCGCTTTTTCTGCGTAGCGTGAATACATGCGATAGAGCATCTCTACCCAATCTTGTGCTTCAGTGCCGCCAGCACCAGCATGCAAGGACAGTATAGCGTTTAGTGAATCATATTTACCTGATAAGAGTGTTTCTAAAAATAATTTGGACGCGTCCTTTTTCAGATCAGTTATAAGAGCGTTTATATCGGCAATTGTAGTCTCATCTTCCATTTCTTCTGCTATAGAAATTAACTCAGCGATATTTTGTGCACGGCATTCAATATTAGTTATAGTGTCTATTTTTTTTTCAAGTAGTGATATGCGCTTACCATCTTCTTGGGCTAACTCAATATTAGTCCAGTAATCGGATTCGCTTCTACGTGCATGAAGTCCTTCTAGTTCAGTATTTAATTTTTCAACATCTATAGCAGTGGCAGATGTCTTAATCGACTTAGATGCCTCTAGTAAACTCTGCTTAATGTCGTTAAAGTCAAGCATATATATTTTTATCCTAAAACATCATAAGTGACTATTATATGTCTAAAATGATGCACCCCTCTATGCTATAAATGCTTGCATAGAGGGGAATAATTAAAGTTTATAGTTTGATTAGCAGATCTCAAGATAAGCTAATTGAAATACGTGTTAATACAGTGAGTTATTTGCCACAGCAGTTCTTATATTTTCTACCAGATCCACATGGACAGGGGTCATTGCGCCCGACTTGTTTGTTCGCCTCTCTTCTAGGCGGAGTCGCCAAATGCTTAGCAACAGTTGAATTATAAACGTTAATCCGCTCAATTACAGCGTCTATGTCAAGTTTAGCTAACATTATTGCTGTAGATGTTTGGATGCTGTCGATCATTTTTTCGAACATGTCAGCACCTTCTCTGCGATATTCCATTACTGGATCGTGTTGGGCATAACCACGCAACCCTATGCCTTTTCGCAATGCATCCATATCTGCAATATGATTCATCCAATGTCGATCTACTTGATTTAATAATACATTTCTTTCTGTAGAGTGAAATTGTATGTTGTTATCATCAGCTTTTTTAACTTTAGCTTCGTATTGCTCTTTAGCTTTATCATAAATTGTGTCGATGACTAAACCTATGTTTAGATGCGAACAGAGTTCGCGAGTAACAACTGATGTTCCTTTTGTAAGCAACTTCAATTCAAGAGTGTTATTAAAGTTGTCGTAGTCTATTGTTGTCTCATCGCCTTGTGTGAAATCAACAAATGAAGAAGTAATATCTTCTATCAGTGGCTCCATATATTTTACGATCTGATCGTGAACATCCTTACCCGCTAAGACTTCATTGCGCTGTGCATAAATCAATTGTCGCTGTTTGTTCATTACATCATCATAGTTCAATACATATTTGCGTCTCTCGTAGTTGTTTTCTTCGCAGCGGCGCTGTGACATTTCAATTCCGCGCGTTATAAGAGGCATTTGGATAAATGAGTCGGCATCCTTGTTTATAGATGAAACTGCCATTTTCATTCTATCGCCACCAAATAACCTCAAGAGATCATCTTCAAACGACAAATAAAAACATGAACTCCCTGGGTCGCCTTGTCTACCTGTTCTACCGCGTAATTGATAGTCAATACGGCGCGACTCGTGTCGCTCAGTGCCTAGCACTCTAAGACCTCCAACTTGACATACTATGGCTTTTTCTGCGTCAGTATCCTTCTTGTAGTCTTTTAAGAGTTCAGCGTATCGCTCTCTTGCTGCTATCTGTTCTTCATCGGTTAAGTGATTTTTCGCTGACGCTATTTCAATAAGCAGTTCATCGTATCCGTCTTGAGCCATCTTCTTTTTTACAAGGAACTCGGGATTACCGCCTAACAAGATATCGGTACCACGACCAGCCATGTTAGTTGCTATCGTAACAGCGTCCTTACAACCAGCTTGAGCTATTACAGCTGCTTCTTCTTTATGCCTTTTTGCGTTTAGAACGTTATGTTTAATACCCTCTTTTTTTAAGAGATCACTTAAATATTCACTAGTTTCTACGTTAGTAGTACCGACCAATACAGGTTGACCGTGTGAATGCGACTCTTTGATATCCTCTATTATAAATTTAAACTTCTTATCTTTTGTTAAATATATTTTATCAGGTTCATCTTCTCTAACAC
Organism: Christensenellaceae bacterium; assembly: GCA_031278175.1. Lineage (GTDB taxonomy): Bacteria > Bacillota > Clostridia > Christensenellales > DTU072 > JAITLB01. The sequence goes on along the minus strand of JAITLB010000217.1, from coordinate 6,529 downwards.
ACGGTAAATTGGTGGGGATCGGCACAACATCCAAATTATATATACCGTTAAATTCTGCCTCTTCCGTTATTGCTGTACCTGTCATACCTGACAATTTTTGGTAGAGTCTGAAATAATTTTGGAATGTTATAGTAGCTATTGTCTTATTTTCTTTGTTTACCTTAACATTTTCTTTAGCTTCGATGGCTTGATGCAAACCGTCACTATATCGTCTACCAGCCATTTTACGTCCAGTAAATTCATCTACTATAATTATTTGACCATCTTCTACGATATAATCTTTGTCTAAATGCATTAAAAAATTAGCACGCAATGCTGAATTTATTTTAACGCTTAAATCGGCATTCTCAGAGTCGCCCAAATTTTCAATTTTGAAATAATTTTCTGCTTTCTCTACACCAGACTCGGATAAATATATGTGATGTGCTTTTTCGTCTTTGATATAATCATCATCGCGCAGTATATTGACAAATCTATTTGCTCTAACATATGTTTCATCGCTGTCTCCAGCTTGAGCAGATATTATTAGCGGTGTTCTCGCCTCATCAATTAAAATACTGTCAACCTCATCGACAATTGCAAAATTATGTCCCCTTTGCAATATTTGCTCGTTCTGTATTGCCATGTTATCGCGCAAATAATCAAACCCAATTTCGTTGTTGGTAGCATACGTTATGTCTGCTGCGTAAGCTTCTTTTTTGTCTTGAGGATGCATATCGGGGACTATTACACCGACTGTCAAACCTAAAAACCTAAATATTTTACCCATCCATTCAGCATCACGACGCGCTAGATAATCGTTTACAGTAACAATGTGGACACCCTTATCTGCTAATGCGTTTAGGTATGCTGGCAGTGTTGCGACTAATGTTTTACCTTCACCTGTTTGCATTTCAGCTATGCGCCCTTGATGCAAAACAATTCCACCCATCAATTGCACTCTGAAGTGTCGCATGTTCAATGTGCGTTTTGCTGCTTCTCTTACTACAGCAAATGCATCGGGCAATAAATCATCTAAAGTCTCACCAGCAGCGTATCTTTTTTTTAGCTCACTTGTTTGCATAGTTAGCATTTCATCAGACATTTCTTGATAGTGTGGCTCAAGAATTTCTATAGTGTCTGTAAGAGCAGCTATTTTCTTAACTTGTTTATTCTTCTCTCTTTTGAATAGAAAGTCGAAAATTCCCATTACTAAATTCCTCCAAGGCTTATCAATATATGACAGCTATTAGGATCGTATATTATACGTTCTTAAAGTATACCACATTTTAGTGCTTTTTCGATATCATTTTAGCATATCAATTTAAAATATCACTATTTTGTTGTTGCAAACTCTAAAACGTCAATTAAATCTAACTATCTACATAAATAGCGCAGGCAAAATCTAAACCACTCCCGTTTACATATAGATGCCATAGCACTGCAATAGAGCATAAACACATTATAGTATTGACACATCGAATCTAAATTTAACTGCCATATGCAAATTTTTACACAATTAATCTAAATATTTCATGTTGTTTTAATTTACATTTGTCCGATTCTCATATATAATATCACAGTTAGCATATGCTAACAAATGTAATTTGATAGGTTAGCTCACTAGCAGTTAATTCACACGATTATACTAAACGACTGGTCTTCGGATTAGTCGTTAAATTTATTAATACAGTTAGTCATTGCTAACTAAGGAGCACATGGATTATATAAAGAGCATAAACTTTAAGCGACTAATAATTATCTCATTATTTGTAATTTTAGTTATAGCTTCAATGTTGATAGGCGCACTAGAGTCGGTCACGGTAAAATCACTGTTTCAAGGTGATCAAACATCTTGGATGGTGATTTGGTCTAGTCGATTACCAAGGACACTTGCCGTTATTTTATCTGCAGCAGGTCTTAGTGTAGCTGGTCTAATAATGCAAGCAATTAGTCGTAATAAATTCATGTCTCCATCGACAGCGGGTGCTAGTGATGCCGCAGGTCTAGGCATTATGATAGCGTATATTGCATTAAACACGCAAGAAGGGATTATTAAAACAATATTTGGCTTTTTCTTCGCTTTAATAGCAACACTGTTATTCACTAGTGTGATAAACCGAATGAAAATTAGAGAAGTCGTATATGTGCCATTAATAGGTATGATGTACGGTGGTCTGATATCAGCGATTACAACACTTATTTGCTATCATTTCGATGCTATGCAACTGTTTGCAGCTATCAATCAAGGTAGTTTTGCGAGAATAGGCAGTTTTGCTACGGTGTATATAATAATAGTACCCGTTGTTTTGGCTATGTTTTATGCAGCTAGATTTTCCATTATTGGATTGGGCGAAGATTTTTCAAAAAATCTTGGGCTTAACTACAATAGAGTGGTCTTCTTAGGTTTAGTAATAATAGCGTTAATAAGTGCAGCATCATATACAGCAGTTGGACCATTACCGTTTGTAGGATTAATTATTCCTAACATGACAACTACGTTTTATGGTGACAATATAAAAAAGTCAATGTTGGATCTAATGTTTTTTGGAGCTGACTTTGTTCTTATTTGTGACATAATCAGTAGACTTGTGATCTTCCCGTTTGAGATGTCAGTTAGTTTAACAATAAGCGTTATAGGTGGAATAGTATTCATGGGATATGTTATTGCCACAATGAGAAAAGGAAAGTATCGCGGCAAGAAAAGTGTAACACCTAGTACTGCAAAGGCGAGCGGGGAAGAATAATTGAGAGCATTACAGATACGAAGAACACAACCGAATAAAAAGAAACGCATAGTCTATTTCATAATCCTGTCGGTAGGGTTGGTCGTTGCGTCATTGCTTTATTTATATTCGAAGACGTATGCCAAAAGTATGCGGGTTGGTATTCCGATGACACCTTATGCTCTTGAATCGATTTTGATCCGCGCTCTTCCACATTTAGCAGGAATGCTCGTATCAGCGCTCGTAATCGCATGCGTGAGTTTGGCATTTCAGACTTCTACTGGAAGTCGCATATTGACACCGTCAATGGTGGGATTTGATTCGGTATTCATCGGAACGCAAACATTTCTTGTGTTTTTTCTAGGTGCATCAGCGAAAATATTTGCAAATTCATATACAAATTTCTTTGTAACTGCTGGTGTAATGGTAGCAATTTCGATGCTGATGTATGGCGCGATACTGCGCAACAGTAAAAACAATGTTATCTTTTTATTACTGTTTGGTTTAATACTCTCGGGCATCATAAGGAGTGCTTCATCCTATCTTCAGAAAATAATGGATGTTAACGATTATTATCAGTTGCAGGCAGCAACAGCTGTAACGATTAATAATATGAACATTAAATTGATTTATGCAGTCGCTCCGATAATGCTGGTTCTTTGTAGCATTATGTTGATAAGACATCGCACGTATGATGTTTTGGCACTAGGTGAAGCTAATGCAAAGAATTTAGGTGTACATTTTCAAAAGGAAATCAATTTCAATTTAATTTTGATTTCGATTGGTATGTCCCTATGCACAGCGTTGATTGGTAGCTTGACGTTCTTAGGGCTTCTTGCGGTCAACATAGCACGAGAACTATTTAAGACGCATCGACACTCGATCCTGTTTATTGCTAGCAGTTTAGCCGCCGCATTAGCACTCGTGTTCGGGCAAGGCATCACAGAACTATTACAAGGAGCTGTGCCGATAACTGTAATTATTGATGTTGTTGGATGCAGTTATATGTTTTATCTCATTTTGAAGGAGAATAAAAAAATATGATTGAAATCAGAAATATTGTGCAATCATATGGACGGAATCGCGTTTTAGATGATGTCTCTTTAACTATAGAGGATCGATCGATAACAGCTTTAATTGGCGCAAATGGGGCAGGTAAATCTACACTTTTAGGCGTTGCCTCTAGATTGCTACCTGTAATTTCGGGTTGTGTATTGCTAGACGGAATTGATCTACGAGACATCAAAACGCGAGAGATTGCAAAAGCAATTGCTGTATTAAAACAGACACAGTCGATTGCGGTTAGAGTGACAGTCAGTGAACTAGTCGAGTTTGGGCGATTCCCTCATTGTGGTGGGCGACTAAAGCAGGTAGATAAAGACAAAATCGAAGAGTCTATTAACTTCATGGATTTAGATGATATACGCGATAAATATATTGATGAATTGTCAGGAGGACAAAGACAACGAGCATTTATCGCAATGATATTAGCACAAGACACTCGGTATATTTTCCTCGATGAACCATTAAATAATCTAGATATCAAGTATTCAGTAGAAATGATGAAAATCATTAAAAGATTAGTGAGAGACTTAAATAAGACAATAATTATAGTTTTGCATGACATCAATTTTGCCGCAGCATATGCCGATTATATTGTTGCTATGAAGGACGGAAAAATTACAAATCGAGGGCGCGTTAAGGATATGGTAACGTGTGATGTGCTAAACAACGTTTTTGATCACAAATTCAATATAATTGAGCATCACGGGCGGCGCATCTGCCTATATTACGGGTCACGCAAATTTCACAAGAGTGAAAAAATGCTAGACAAACGCGGCATGGGAAGACAAATTCACATGCAAAAATGCCTGCATCATTTTAGCAAACATGAAGTCTCTAAGGCTAAAATGAAGAAAGTGCTAGAGCACCACTTATCAGCTTATATGCATAAGCATAAAAAACACGATTATATAAACAAAATGGAGCAACGAGAAATTAGAACTCGCGAACATGTCCATTAAACTTCATCTTAACAAAAATTTTTTACCGGAGGTATATATTAAAAGATGAACAAAAGATTTATTGTTACCGCATTAGCACTTATGCTTGTAGCGGTTATAGGAATATTTGCTTTAGCGGCTTGTGCAGAGCCCGATGCTGACGAAGACGCCCAAGAGTATATAAAAGTGGTTGACGCTTCAGGCGCAGAAATTGAAGTGCCAGTTAATCCAACAAGGGTAGCTGTTTATGATTATTCTACATTAGATATATTAAATAATGTTGATTTCACAAAAACTGGAATTGAGCAACTGATCGTACCAACCAAATCAAGTCTCCCAGAAGAATTAAAATACTATGCAGACCTTCCAGGTGACAAGGTAATAAGTGGTGGCTCATTATTTTATGTTGATTGGGATGTATTAGATTTAGTGCAACCGCAGTTAGTAATTCTAGGAGGCCGATCGTTTGGAATGGATGCAGATGGCAACAGATTAGGAACAGATGCTGCAGCAGAGTTCCGTGAATCAACGTATGCTAGATACAGCAATACTAAATTCATAAAATTATCTGTAAACTCTACAGACTCTTCATTGGTGCCAGATATGGAGCGCAATGCTGGTGTTTTAGCAAAAATATTTAATAAAGTTTCCGTTGATGGCAAACTTAACGAGATTAAGAATAAAATTGCGGATATTAAAACAAAGGCAGAGGCATCTGAATCTACAGCGCTCTTCTGTATGATGGTCGATCAAACGACACTGTCAGTTTTTAATGTTGGCAGTAGATTCGATATGCTTTATGAAGATTTTGGATTTACACCAGTAGATCCAAATGCGGAAGCCTGGACAGATGCACATGGCCTTACGGCGCGTGCGGAATATGTACTAGAACAAAATCCAGATGTCATATTTGTTCTTGATAGAAGTGCCACTGTTGGTACAGGTGGTGGTTTTGCTAATTTGATGGCTGATGAGGTTATTAAACAGACAGAAGCATATAAAAATGGGCATATATATGTGTTATCTGGTAACGCATGGTATACAATGACAGGTGGTTTTACCGCAGCGGAAGCGATGGTAGCTGATTTGCAAAAATACTTTGACGATTTAGAGGACTAATTAATCTTATCTACCTTGCTCCCTGAATTGGGAGCAAGGTAGAGGACGAGGAGAAACACGGCATGTCTATTGCTCTTGCCTTATTATCAGCAGCATTTTCATCACTCACGGCGATATTCTCCAAGCGTAGCCTTAAGCGAATTAAGCCACAAACAGTGGTTTTTTTGCGTACATGTATTATCATTGTCTTTTTATGGATTATTGTAACTCTCACTGGATCTTACAGGTCATTTTCATCATTAAACGCTAAAAACATGCTTTTTTTAGCACTCTCAGGTTTAGCAACAGGTGGGTCGTGGATGTGCTATTATAAAGCATTATCTATAGGCGATGTAAACAAAGTTGTAACAGTTGATAAATCTAGTGTTGTTTTGACTGTCGTTATTTCAGTGTTATTTTTACACGAGTCACTAACACCATTTAAGATTTTAGGACTCATTTCGATTTCATTAGGCATATTTTTTATGCTTGATAAGAAACAGCATGTAGGTAAAACCACAAAGCTAGCATGGTTGCCATTTGCCGCTATGTCTGCAATATTCGCGGCATTAACATCTGTTTTTGCAAAGGTCGGTCTCGACGGTGTCGATTCAAATCTCGCTACAGCACTCAGAACATGCGTAGTGCTCGTAATTTCAGCTGTAATGGCAGTTGTTGTTGATTATATATTGCCACTAAGTCGCAAGACGCAAGTAAAAGCTA
>JAITLB010000181.1 GCA_031278175.1 Christensenellaceae bacterium | reverse complement strand
ATATTAGGGAAGATGGGGCATTGCGAACGCTATCAAGAAAATCTATATAGAAACTTTCCTAGCGATGCGCAATTTGACATGAACATCTTTGCAAACGGAGTTGGATATTACAGATAATGAAACTTGCGGTTATTGGTGGCTGTGGTGTTCGATCACCACTTTTGGCAAAGAGTTTAGCGGGGCGTGCACAGACTCTTAACATCTCTCAAATTGTGTTCATGGATATTTCAACTGAGCGGTTAGAAGTCTATGGATCACTTGCGATGGGTATATTTAGAGCCTTAGCACCTAGCATTAAATTTAGTCTCACTACAGACGCAGCGCTAGCAATAACTGACGCTGATTACGTAATCACAACCATCCGTGCGGGCGGGGATGCAATGCGTGCCCGTGACGAACGCATAGCACTCTCGCATAATGTGATAGGGCAAGAGACTGTTGGCGTAGCTGGCTTTTCGTTTGCGATGCGCTCAATACCCGTGCTAATAGAATACTGTAAAAAGGTTAGAGGACTTGCTAAACCTCATTGCAAGGTATTTAATTTTACTAACCCGGCGGGGTTAGTCTCGCAAGCACTTATAGACGCTGGATTTGATTTTACTTATGGCATCTGTGACGCACCGTCAGGATTGCTTAGGCAAATAGCAAAATTATATAATGCTAAAGAGATTAGAGGTGAATGCTTCGGTCTAAATCATCTCTCGTATTTTAATAGCATAGTAGTTGACAATCTAGATATAACTGAACATCTACTACAAGATGAGCATGTCTTAAAAAATAGCGACTTGCGATTTTTCCCTAAGTCACTGCTTACACATAAAGGCACTTTGCCAAATGAATATCTGTATTATTACTATTATCCTGATATAGCGCTGTCTAATATTCTAAAATGCGGAAAATCGCGTGGCGAAATTATCGAGGTTTTGACCGCTGAAATGACAGACGCGCTTAAGAATACTAATAGCTTTGAGAGCGCACTATCAGTTTATTCTAAACACTATGCTCGGCGCGAGCATTCATATATGACAAACGAGACTGGCATTAAATGCGAGAAACCATTCACATTTGATTTGAAGAGTCAAGAGGCAGGTGGGTATGCTGATGTAGCGTTAAAATATATAGAACTAAGTCAAAGCGCTAAGGGCGGTGATATGGTGCTATGTGTGCCTAACACGAATTCAATACCAGGACTTGAAGAGACGGACGTTGTAGAGGTCACATGCACCGTCTCAAGCAGTGGTTGCATGCCTCATAAATTTGATAATATTTCTACCCTTGATTTAGACCTCATCCGTAGAGTAAAATTATATGAGAGGCTAGCTGTCAAAGCTATTTTGCAGCACGATATATCTGTTGGCATCGATGCACTTTTCGCAAATCCTTTGTGCGGGTCTTTTTCGATAGCTGAAAAGCTAGCTAAGACATATTTTGAACTCAATTGCGAGTATTGCGACCTAGGAAATTATGAATAAGTTTTTAGCAGGAATAGGCAAATGCAATATAGATTTGATCTTCTCTACGCTACCAAAGTTGCCATCAGAAGGCGATGAAATTTACGCGGATAACTTTGATATCTGTTTAGGTGGTGGCGCGCTCGGGTCATTAATAAATTTAGCAAGACTGGGTTTACCTGTTAAGGCATTTACATATCTAGGCGAAGATTTATTCTCAAATTTTGCTACAAAGCAATTGCAACATTTTGGCATTGAATATCATAATCTCGCTGGCACAACGCAATTTGCTGGTGTAGTCACTGTCGCGCTAGCAACTAAGCGCGATCGCACGTTTGTAAGTTGGAGGGGTGAAAACCACTACTCCTCAAAAGCAGAGGAAGATTTACTTCTTAAATGCAGTGGTGCGCACGCAGTTATAATGCAATGTGGGGCATATTACGATGCATACAGTCAACTTAAAAGGCAAGGCACGAAACTGTTTTTGGACTTGGGCTTTGATAGTGATATGTCGATAAAGAAATATGCTAAAGAACTCGCATTAGCGGATGTATACTTTCCTAACGCTAGTGAGGCTCTAAAAATTACTAATCTCAGCACACTAGGAGATGCTGGCACAAAATTATCCGAACTCGTAGAGCGTGTAGTAGTGACGTGCGCCTCCGATGGTGCGCAAGTGTTTGAGAATGGGACTAGTTTTCACCTGCCACCTCCTAGTGGCACTAAATTTGTCGATGCGACTGGCGCAGGTGATGCTTTTTTAGCTGGATATGCATACGGGGACTTTATGGGATATTCTACATATAAATGCGTAGCAGCGGGCAACATAATGGGCGCAAGGTGTGTGACACAAATCGGGTGTCTAACATCTTCTACAACCGCCTCGGAGTTAGAACAGTTGCTTATGCAATATGAGTTATAATATGGATACTGATAGAATTATTGTCGCCATCGGTGGCGGTGAAATAAAATTAAAAAGTACGGCTCTTATCGACAGGTACATTGCTGATTTAACAAAAGCTCGGGCTGGTGATAACAAACCAAAAGCTCTGTTTTTTCCTACAGCAAGCCACGATAGTTTCCGCTATTTCAATGCATTTCGCAAAACTTATTCCTCAGACATGCAGTTCAAACTTGACATAGCACTACTTGCAAAATGCGATATAACTATAGAGCATATTCAAGAAAAAATTGAAGTAGCTGATCTTATCTACATCGGCAGTGGTGATACGCCTTATATGGTCGATCTTTGGCATGAGCGTGGCATCGACAAACTCATTCTTGAAGCCTACAACAGGGGCACTATAATAGCTGGGATATCCGCTGGTGCTAATGTGTGGTTTGACAAATACCATTCAGACATCGATGTTAGAGCATCGGGGTTGTCTAATTACTCTATACACCCAGGGCTTGGAATAATAAAAGGCATCGTTTGTCCACACTTCAATATACATCGCGATTCGTTTCTAAATGTAGTATCTGATACTAATTGTTCGCCTGCATATGGAATATCTAACAACTCCGCGTTAGTCTTTAGAAATGAAATGCTTGTGGGTTCGATAGGGTACCCTAGTTACGTCTATTTTCAAGATGACTACGACAACAAATTGTATAGAGTAAATCCTATTACCTACTGAAATTTTCTATTTGACTAAATCATAAAGACTACGCTCTTTATTACACAAATTAGGACTAACTTTGCTACAAACTCAAATTGCACATTTGGGCTACTGCAATTGCCATTTGGTTTCCTTAATCGCAGTTTTTGTGCATTTGGGTAACAGGCAATTGATATAGTCACTTAGTAAGAGACCATGACTTTTTATCGAATTTTGCTGTATGTTTTTTGATGCAAATTGAAATAAGGCATGCAATAAAATAAAATTCAAATATGTTATCACAACGATAACTTTAATTTATCAACTAATCAGCAGAATTTAGTATGCATTAACTGTTAAAAAGTGCTTACTACTCTTGACAATTTGCCGTTTTGTTTATATAATAATGATGCATCGAAGTGGGCTAGCCCTCCAATTATATTTTTTTGTTAGAATTTGTTCATTTGTTTTGTCCTCTTCGATGCGTCTACATAATATGTACAATCGTTAATTCGTTGCATGTCAAAAGCAAAACAGGTGAAAGCCTGTGACGCAAAACTGAAGGATCTACGTCGTTAAGATACGATAGCCAGTTGCCAGTACGCTCACTATGAGGTATTGGCTGTTTTCTTAAGTTATATTAAGAGAGCGCCTCACTATAGGACACTAGAGCGTAACGTTTTGCATTGTCGGGAGACAAAATGGCTAAAACAAAAAAATTCTTGTTTGTGTTTATCTTTCTAATCATATCGTTCAGCTTTGCAATGGCTATGACTGCTAGTTATGCCTATTTTCAGTCGAGTGCGCCAGTTAGATATACGCAAGATATCAATTCAACTGATGTCGTGTTTACTGTCAACAATCAGGGGATTGCTGTGGTATCTAGCTACGAGCACATTTTAGGCGCGGGCGATGAAACTACGCTTGAGCTTGACATCAAAGTTACAGCTGAACATGTTTTAAACAACGAAGCACAATACGATTTCAATTTAGATCTCATTACAGCGAATGAGTACTATACTCTGTTTCCTGATGCAACCAAATTATCCAAAGATGATAGTTACTATGCTGGCGAATTAGCAAGAGCTGTTGAAGTATATGAGTATATAAATGGTTACTACGAGTACATATCCAACCTCGACACTTTTACGGCATTTCAAGGCACAGTCCCAGTAAGTCATCCTGACAGGACTTATTCACATAAAAGAACATTTAAACTAGTATATTCGCAGGCCGCTGGCACGTATTATGAGGACAAAGGGTTTTTGTTGAATATATCTGCTACATCTACTCTTCTAGATAACGGTCAAAATGATAGAATATACATAACGAGCGGCGCGGAGCTAATTAGTCTCATTTATCAAAATGACGGGGCTGGAATTGTAGGAAAAACCATTGTATTAAACAACAATGTTGTCCTAGATGACTCTTATGAACTAACTACATTTATTGTTCATGGTAAATTTGGTATTGACCTTAACGGTTATAAATTTACCATAAGCGACAAAGTAACCTTTACGATGGATTATTCTGCTTCATACGACCCCAATCTATCACAGCTAGGAATTTACGATAGCGTACCAACCGATGCAAATAATCCTGATCGCGGAATAGATGGCAAACTGAGCATTATACCGCATGCTAGTGATTTTATTTACATACAAGACAATTTATATACCAATGATAACATAGTAGTCGCATCTGCTTATTCATATAATGGGGTCATCGATCAAATAAAAGAGCAAGTAGCAAAATATGCTGCTGTTGTTAGCACTGTAGGAAGTAATGAAAATCCCCAATTTGTAGATCTATTTAAAAATTTATCATACTACATTGGAACACTGACACTAGACGTAAACGGTGACAGTAATCTTAACGCGACACATACTGTCAATAGTGCAACAACTTTTGCACGTGGGTCAATAACGCTGGATCTTTTGACGATGTTTGACGTAGCTGTTTTAGTTTACGATGCTACATCAAAGCGTTTAAAAATCAATCCTTATTATGACGAACAGTTTACGCATGTCACCAATATTTTAATAGCAGCTACCCATAGTCAACAAAGTACTTCATTTGACGTAGATATGACCGTGCGTGGAAATGCTGGTGATATTGTCGCTACCGACTTGCTAACACTTATCCCCGATAGTTTTGATACTGGTGCTTTAGATGGACTAAGTGGCAATTATATTACTTCTTCGCTATTTTTGCCTGTATATGATGAATCTTCGAAAGCATCTATCACATGGGTCACCTCTAACGCCTTCTATTTTGACGAGAACGGCCGTTACTTACCCGTGGGTAGAGATTATCTTCTTTCTGTGTCTACGGTGGCTGAAGTATTAGATAATTGGGGCAGTGTAATAATAAAGCTGGGGGTGCTTGTAGATTCTCTAGGAGTACAATACTATGCTGAAAAGAAAGTTGTTGTACAGGTGTTTTCAGCTGAAGAGCGTACGCAATTATTGTATAATCGAAGACAACTTCTAATCGAAGAAGAATTCTCTATCCTCGACCTTAGAACCAAAAATTTTGATACGGGTGCTGGGGTTGTGTCGTATGAGGACAAATCACTCTTTACTGGGCTTGGGATTAAATTAAGTGGTTACGAAAACAAGAATTTTATTGAGAACATAGAGTATCTAGATCTTGTCGTAACTACCCCCAGCGGAAATGGTGTAATAGTTGAGGCAATTGCCATTGAAAACGATCAGATTGTATTAACTAATGTAGGCAATCTCAATACCACAACGCTTGCAACTACTAAAACAACGAATGGCGCTGTAAATACTTACACAGCTGAGCATAATGGATCTTATTATACATATAGTTTAGAAAGTTTTTACATAGCGGGACTTGGTGCATATACTGATTATTACCTAGAAATAACATCTATCCCTGGATCAGGTAGCAAGACAATGCCTGATGTTTATTACAAAACCAAGTTGGCTAGAGACGACACGATTAGAGTTCCTACAGATTTCACGTTTTTCTATGACAATACACTAATAGATGCATATTCCGCAGTTAATAACAAATATGGTGGTAACATTAGTTATACTGTTTCACAAGTCGTCACCGCAGTAGGATATCACAGAACATTAGAGTTGTTCGATGCTGAATCTTTTCTTCAAGCAGATTTTACTTACAATGGATATATCACTGGACAAACGTTCGAATTCTACGTAAAAGCGTATACCCCACGTGGCGCGTACACTTACTATTCGGTTGAAAGCCCTAATGCCAATTTGATTACTATACAAAACGGCATTTTTCGACAATTGACAACAAATGGCACAGACATAGACCCCGCAGAAGGGAAGTTCTTTAAATTACCTGACGGAACGTATGGGTTTATTACGACCCGATATGATTATGACGATGACGGTGCGCCTCTATACTCCGATAATGGTCAGTATTTTGTATATAATAACACTGAATACGATTATATACAAGCACTAGCTGATGGAAATATATATACTTATAGTGCTAGGATTAGAGTCAACCCAGCTCTTTTACCGCCAGTAGAACAAGTTGTAGCAAATATTCGCGCAAGACTATTTGCAAACGTTGATGAAGACGGTGCGCCAAAAAAAGATAGCGATGGGAACATTATATGGTTAACCCAGACAGATGAAAATGGCGACACTATTGTTGTACAATATTTTCTTGATCTAGTGCTAAACGGAATCTATCATAACATTGATAGTGAAATCGCATCTTTGAGCCTTTATAATACTCTAAAAACCACATTCGACACAAATAAAAACGGTTATATTGAAGTTAAAGAAGCCCAACGACCTTGGTCAGAAATAAACTCGAAGATCACTCTGATGGGGGTCTCGAATTTGAAAGGATTAGAATATTTTACAACTATCGAACAACTTGCTTTTAGTGGTAGCAGTGTCAAAGATATTAGCGCACTATCCGAATTGCGAAACTTAAGTGAACTAGATGCTTCTGGAAATGCCATATCTGATCTTTCACCCCTATCGTATTTAGATTCGCTAATTATCTTGAATGTTGGATCAAACAATATACATGATTTAACGCCTATTCAGTATTTGCAAAGCATTCAAGAACTCAACATAAGTAACAATCAGAATATAGCAGATTACGCGCCAATAATCGAATATAGAGCACTTAAAACTTTCAACGCATATACTGGTAATGCTGCCCTTATTGCAAGTAATAATGCAATTTATGCATTTGCACTTATTTCAATAAATAACCCAGGTGTCAAAATTCTGGGAAATGGCGGTCAGGAAATTACTACTACAGCAGAACAAAAAGTAGCTGCATTATTACTCAGTCAATTCATAACTATAGTTGAAACAAGAACGACAATACATGCCCCCAATATATATTATTATCCAGACACAAATGGAAATCTAAAAAAATACAAAATACGCTGGAGCGTTGTTAATGCTAGTGATCAAGCGTATTTTAATTTTATAGAAGACAATAATTCTACAACGATCGGATACGAAATACATGCTCCTGTTATAAACAGGGAAATAAGTATCAATATAATGGTCGTGAAAGATGATAGCAATGATGATGTACTCTTAGCACGCACTGTTAAATTCACATTGCTCACCGCAGCAGACGCAGATACACCCTCAATACAGTTCACAAGCGCGGAAGCTGCAGTCGTCAGTGAATATTATTATGATAAATATGGTGAGAATCTCGCTAGTACTGATGATGGAGGGTCGTATGTTTATTATGCTGCAACTGATATCATTAAAGATATTGTTCTATTCCAGAAAGTGTTCTTGTCTCAGAACTCTGGTGTTTCTGGTACACTTACCGCAGGTTTTGATGACTTATATACACTGACAATTGCTGAGCGATCTGCAAAAAATCACAATGAGACCGATTTAAGTAATCTAGGAATATCTTCGCTAGAAGGACTACAATTTTTCACAGGATTATTTGATGGGCTTTCTTTGAATTTAACTAGCAACGTCATAGTAGATACTCAAGGCAATCCCGATCTTAGTATAATTGCAGGACTTAATGGTCTGACTGGACTCATATTAAGTGGTCCTAAATATGATTTTACACAGTTGCTCGATGACTTGCAAAACCCTACCCTTAAATCGCTCGTAGACTTAAATGTATCAGGATGTTCAGGTCTTAGCGATGACGATACGATCTCCGCATTATATAGAATCTACCTTATAATGCCAAATGTTGTTATAAATAATGGAGGCGCCTGGAATCCATATGCTGAAGCATACCTCCAAAAAAACATGCTACCTTCAATTATTGTCATCAACAATATCAATCAGATTTATAGTTTATCCAAGGATGGAAATTATTATTTTTCATCTGTTCTCTACGATGTACATACTGTTGATTTCTATGTACATGATGCGTCAATCAATTATAGAGGTGGTATCAGTGGTGGTACTTATGGTGCTGCTAATACAGGAAGCGCGGGCAATGTGCTGGATGGTTCGCTTGCAGTTGTTGTACAGACCCAAACAATACCCGCTCGCAGCTTTAATATCGCGACACAAGCAATCCCGATACCAGCACACTCCCCGTCAATTGCTACGGGCATTCAGGCGGTCACTATCCCAGCAGTTCTCGGTACAGTATACTTTACGGCTACAATAACTGCCTACGATGGTAGAACTGCAACCTCAATTATACAAACAAGTGTGCAAATAGTTGTAAAAACCGAAATAGATGAAAACATTTTTGTCATCGACTATCAACCACTAAACGAGGCGGCACGTCTTGTTCCATTAACCGTAATATTTCCAGGCCGAAGTTTGCGCATTGCTGTGCTATCACAGTTAAGCAGTCTTTTTACTACCACTGTCTCTAACGAAGATGCTGAAACCCTTGCAGAAGGTGGCGGTTATTTCTATGACAAGGGGACAGGGAAGTACTATATTTCTATGAAAACGATCTTGGATCTAGAACCTCCAAGTACAAGGGTGATCATAGATGGGACGGGTTATTCTTCGCTCAGTTACGGCGGAATTGAATACACTGGTCTTTTAGCCATCTCAGGATTAAAATACACATCCATAACCGATGTGCTTATCTCGCGTGACGCAAGACTTGGCGATGGCAGTGAAATTGTCAATTTGGAAAAACTGCAAATTTTGATGTCATATGTCGAGTTGACGACACTCGATCCAAACATTGTATTTGAAAAAATGACTGAATTGAAATTCGGTGAGATTGGTTCTGGTTCCGTCTCACAGGCAAATCGCGCGTTTGTAGTAATAGACAAAGACGGAACCAACTATCTGACAAACGCAAGGTTTAAAAATCTTACAACATTGTATATACTACAATCCGGAGTAAAGGAATGGGGATTCCTCGATGGATTGACTGGGAAAAATACAATATCTACATTTTATATTTATTCTAGTAGTGCAGGTAATCAGTATTTTAGGAATGCCAATAGTAACATACCTGCGACAGAAGAAATAGTTGAAAAGATTTATAATAATTGCTCATCTACTTTGACAAAGGACTATAGGATCGGTAGTTATTCCTCTGCTACATCGCAAACTCAGCTGTACACCCCTGCCAGTTGGGAGTCAAGCAAACCGCAAACCTTAATCACTGATCTTGAAATAAATGTTAATAATGAGTTTGCTGCCCTTGCAGCAAACATAACAGGTTTAGATGTCAGATTTCCTAGTGCTAACCTTCAAATCGACTCGCTTATATCTAACACATCAGTGCTAAAAGATGTAACAAATTCTGCTGTAACAACAGCCTATAGAAACATTGCTGGAAAAGAATTAAGTACAGTCAATCCTACGCTGTTTTTAGCAGGAAGTACATATAACAGTTATTACGGCACATCTTACGGCGATGTGGCAACAACAACTACAACAACCGTAGGTGGAACTTTCCAGCGCGCTTTTCGTATAATTTGGACATTTTACGGAATAAATGCCGCCAGTGCAAACCTGTTATTTCAGACACCAAGTAATGTCACATTTGTGGATTTACCAGCTGAACAGAGTGCGTTTAGGAGTACTAACACTTCTTATGTCAGCGCTTGTCGGTTAGTCTATAACACAGATGCTCAAACTGGTGATATAACATTAACACTAAACTCTACAATTGCTACCGACTCGTTTTTTATCATAGAAGGCGTAATTGGAACCAATGACAATGTGCTTTACGTGGCGGGCAACACGTCAACCAGTACAGGTTATTATGATGTTAAATATGCCAGTATTTCTAATAATGCGTCATACAATCCTCGCTTAACTGATTTTGTCCCTCACTCTTTCGGCAGCGCGTACCAATCATTCATTTTCCCGATACTTGTAAGGAACTCGAGTGCAAATCTTACTGCCCCAAAACCAGTTGCGCCAGTTGACTATCTATCGTTTGCAGAATTTGATGATATGGCACTGCGCGTAGCAATTTTCATATTGTTAGCATCTTCTGGTTCAGGAGGAAAAAGTGGTTTTATATATGGTGGTAGTGAGACTACAATTGGTGGTGTTATTTCAGCGGAATTAGCAAAGACATATACTGGGCTTAACATCAGCAATAGTATATCTACCAGCATTTATGTTGATAATGCTAATGGAACAAGTACTACGCAACCTTTTAAAGCAGCTGCTAACGCTACAGCAACTGGTTATATATTAAGTAGGTCAACAGTTACAAACACCACAAACACTTCAACTCCTACTAGTCCTAATTTTTTGTCCCCTTCCGTTACACATTTTACGTTTGCAAACGATCAACGACTTTCTCAATACCTGCTTAATATAAGTAGTTTAACAGGACTAGGAGCCGTTTTCCCCAATCTGAAAGTTATAATAATGGAGTATCAAAAAATAACTTCGATCGAAGGACTGCAACCTCTCTTCGGGACATTAGAACGCTTGCTTTTGGCAGGAAATAACATTTCCGATGTCTCTGTTCTTCACGGGTTTAAAAATTTGATGCAAGTCGACTTGTCGCGCAATATATTAGATACTATAATAAGTAAGTACATGGTAGATGGCGAGAGCGTTAGCGTTTTCTATGCCTCACAAGGTTTATTCGCGCTTAATTTGTCATATAATACTAGGATATCACATGAAGATATTAAAGCATTAGCGAAAACAAAATTTACAAGATCTGCTTCAAACAGCGTAGTTTGGCACTATAATCCAGTTGCTCAATCCAAGCTGGTAACAGATTTTTTCCTGAATATCTTTTATACGGCCTGTATGTATGATGAGCTGACATTTGATGCACTCAACACCTTAATTAATAATGCCACAACAACAACATTCGATATCTATCTGACATATGCACTGGATAATTCTATCGCTGGTGCAGTTGCTTACTCGAGAGTAACAAAAACAATCTTTAACAATTTTTATGATGCTGTTTTTGTTAATAGACTAACCACACTAAAGACACTTATGACGGAAGGTGTAACCGTGGGATCAAACCCACAAGCGAGTGAGACTACATCAAACGCTAAACTTAAGTATGAATATTTGAGTTTAGCTGCTACTAGTTTGACAGGTACGCCTGTGGGTTCTAGTTATACTTATTTGAGTTATGCATACATGACTGAGAACCCTACGATAATACTGCAAGTATCGATGAGTACAAATAATACTACTACATCGACCTCTTATTATAACTTTGTTGTTAGATTTAAAATACCATTGAAATTTGGCGACGCAAACACGATTTACAAGTTTAGATTTGACACAAATAGTGTAGAAAACCCCAATGACCCCGACAATGACGGTGTTCTTACCGCAAGTGAATTCGAACCGTCAACGTGGTATTATATAGTCAATCTGCTTATGGCTCAAAGTAAATCATTTTCTAATGGCTATTACACAATAAATCCCACCAGCACCGCCGTTACAACTTTTTCATATATAAAAACCGCTGATCTGGGGTTATCATCTTTTAAAGGCATTAATCAATTGCCTATTAAAGAAATCTCCTTTTTTGCGCCTTACATGAGTGAACTTTGGACGGGTTCGTTTCCTACGCTTGAAGATATCGCCATCAGAGGGACTTACTTATTAGATGAGGATGATTGGGCTAAAGCGTTAGTTGGGCTTATTCGACAGGGTATGCCCAGTATAACTATCGACTTGCAAGACTGTGACCTCAATTACACAAAGAAACTCTCAAGTGAACTCACGGATTCTTTAGGTAATACTTATACTACTCTAGGTGCTATAATAGCAAAGATTCTGAATTTGGCATTTGAAATTGGGAATACGGGTACTGTCTACTTTTCACCTAAATATAATTTGGATGTGTTTTTGCCAGTAAGTGTGAAAACAAATAGGAGTTATTTCAATAGCATGTCTGATAAAATGACGGCATATTATCTGAATGCATCGCAATCATTTTTAGGAAATGCTCTGACTAATGTTGTTGCTAACAATAGTTCGCTTTATATCCATTCTGACACTTTGCTTTACGTAGGATATTCATTCGTTACAAGTCAAGGTTCAACTACTGGTTATCTAGGATACACCCGTAGACCAATTTATAAACTTACAACGACAGCTGTTGAGGCTGATGTTTTTCAAGATCTCTTTTATTACAACCATAGTGTGTCTGAGGGGAGTAGTACTAGTGGCAAAGGATACATCTATTTTATTCAGGGTTATAGATATACCGCAACTTCTTTCAGCACTTCCAATCTAGTGAGTTTTGTTTCTACTACTGCCAATATGAATAGAATCCACATCCAACATGCATACAATTCTGTCACTACCGTTTCTTTTTTCACCAGGCTTTATAACGCTGGTGGTAGCGACACATCTGCCACAAACCATCTGATTCCCGCAACAATTAATGTCACCAACTTGGGTACTGGCAATGAAGCACAGTATTATCTACCTACAACTATGTTCTTTGAAGGTGTTAAACAAAATATCTCATGGACTATTAGTAGTACGAATCTTAGTAACACTATGGTTCTATCCACGCTTTTTCAAGTGGGTCCTAGTAAAAATACCGCTTTAATTTTTATTTCGAGCGCTGTTTTGAATTACGGTCAAATCACAAGCGATTTCTCTCTAAAATTTACCCCAAGTCTCATTAATTATTATCATACCTATACCGCAGGAAGCACACCTCGTGTGACTGGATTAGGAGAGTTTACGATAACTATAAAATTCCCCACTCAAACTGTAACCACAACTAATATCTATCAACCTAAACGACTATACCTGCAGTTAGAAGAACCCACTGAAGATGAAATAGATAACAAAACTTATGGACTAATCCCCGCTGAAACAATATTTGATAGTTCGCTATTAATATTCACAATAGTGGAAGGAAGCCTATACAATGTAGTTGCCACTGGTAGTACTGCGCCAAGCGCAAGCTACAGAATCACACCACAAAAAATCGGTGATACATATAATGAATTTTATGATCCTGATGGTTATTACCTATCTTACGACCAAATTGCAAGTGTTAAAACATTGTTTTTTAGCGCTGCTGGTAGTACTAGCGTTATCTACAACGGATCTGGACAATCTTCAATTACGTCTATTAATGGTGTTGAAATATTCAAGAACTTGAAAACACTGTTTTTGTATAATGTTTCACCAAGCGATTTGACACCAATTAAAGATCTCTCGCTTGAATATTTGTTTTTGGGTTATTTTCTCACGGCTATGAATCCAACTACTAATAACATACCACCCATATTTGCTGTAAGTTTAGCCCCACTAATCAACTCGGCTAGCACCCTAAAAACGCTGGCTCTGACAGTAGCAGGGACGACCGAAGCTAATTATTATCAAATAGAGTTGGAGGACCTCTCACTAATTAAAGCTTTCAGTGCACTTACTACCCTTACTTTGAGTACTAGCGCAACTCAAGCTAACACAAGCACATCCATTTTATTTTCAAATCACTATACACTGTTTGCATGGTTGCAAGAAAACAATCCAGGTTTAATAACTGTAACAAGCTCAGGTGATTTTCAAGTAAATACTGATCCTTATATCAAGGCTGCTACCATGTTCAATTCGTTTGATGCTAATGAGTTTACGGTTATGGGTGTCGATTGCACCGCTAATGCGATTTTAGCACCTTTAGTTGATAACGAGTCTACACTTGTAGGTGGAATACTTAGCACACGACTGCCAGCTTATATATATGACGGCGGAAATTACCATGCTGTGACATGGGAATCAGGATCTTCGGCTATAGAGAACTGTGGGTATATATTTAACAGTGCTAATAAACAGGCATATAAGTTCTTGGGTGGAAGCGTAACTCTCAATGATGGCGACATGGTAAGTTTGCAATTGTTGAATTTGTTGTTTTATGATCTGGATTTTGTATCATATATATATGCTAGAACGATAAGCGTTGAAACATTAATCGAAATTGACACTACATACTCGTATTTCAAATACATGAATCTCCTCATAAATGCAAGACTTACTATGGACGACTACGAATTTACGTCTGGCTATATTTATGACCTTTCCAAATGGGAAATAGGATAATGATTAAAAATTTATTTAGAAATCTTAATAAACGGGGTTTGTTCGCATTGTTGACTAGCATGATTGCCTTAACTTTCATCGGAATAGTCGTATATGCATCCATCCGATACACCGTAGATATAAACGAAGTGGCGGTCTCTGGCACAGACTCGTTTTATATAAATGACACTTCTAAGTACTACGCTACACTAAGCGTACCAGCAAATTCGACTACGCTTTCTGTTGCTGTCAAATTATCAGATGCAGACAATGGTTATTCCTATGATAAATACGATCTACTGCTCTATTCCGATGGCATAGTAGCATCGCTTTCAAGCGCCGAAAAAAACCAGGCTGTAAACGTTACTTTATCATCAAACAACTACACAATTTGTTCAATAATAGAAGGAGTTACATATACTGGATCAGACCTTGAACTAACCCTTGTTAACCCTTATACTACGGCTGTGCAAGTAGATGTTGTCGTTTTAGCGCGTCAAAAATTTGTTTACGACACAGATAAAATCGGAACTGTTCCTAATCGCTATGTCGTAGACCTTTTCGATTTGGAAATGACCAACTCCGAAACATTTCATAACATAAACGATGATCCATCTATACCTATGCATAGACAGTTCTATTATAAAAATGTCTATTTCCTAAGTGACTTTACAATCGATAAGACACTAGAAATTAACTACCCAGGTCACCTAAATCTTCTCTACGCTAAAATAACACTTGGTGCTAGTGCCTCTATCTCTCATGATTTAGAGGGGCGATTCGACATAGACGCTATAACAGGTAAAATCGACAATTCTAATTTTGAGTTTACCATAAACACACCAAACGCATATTATAGTGAATCGGGATCTACTAACACAACCTCACCAAATTTTGTTTTTACAAATGCGGCAAACTATTCAAAGATCAGTGACAATGTGGATTTCCTTGACACTAACAATGCCGCACTACTCACTACTCTGTTAAATAACGCTGTAGCTTTTGTAACAGGAAGCGTGCCGTATCAACTATTGACAGATTTTGTGCTACCAGTTGAGTACCATCGATACGGTGTCAAATACTCATATCAAATTACAGATCCTTCAGACCAAAACAATATTAAAGATGTTGAGTCGGTTGACGTTTCCACCTTGCGTGGCAGTGACACTAAAACTTTTAACTTAAACATAAAAGCGACTCTGGGCACCACTACAGCCGAGGGGCAAGCCGACCTTGTTATTGTCGGCACAAATAGTCAGTCGAGCGTTAATGGACTTAAATCAGCGTACCTAGATCTAAGTAATAAGACGGGCATTATTCTTCCTAAAATCGAAACAGATGGTTCAATTGCTGTCGATGCTAATGGGAACACGATCTTCGTCACCAAGCTTAAGCAACGTCTTGAAATAGCGCGTGTTACCGAAGAATATATTACCAATATCGGCTCAAAATCAGATTTTTCAGTCGTAATCGATGACATTTCAGAATTAGAGTTCGAATTCAATGGCGAAAGATATGCTCGCTTTGACCTAACGTATCAAACGGCAAATCCTGCTGGTTACTATATATCATTTAGCACGGATTCTATAAATCCTAGCACCAACTTCTACAAACTCTCTGACTTAGAATTTTATTTAACACCACAAACGCTACAGTTGATAGCAGGAAGTCCTATTGTTTCTATCACCACATACAATTACGATGGCGATAATAATTTGGCAAATAATACGAAGGCTGCATCGGTAAATGTTAATTTCTTTATCGATGGCATAACACTTCTTGAGCAAAGGGCATACTTAGAACGCTACGTTGAAACTAAATTTATTTCAGCCGAATTTAACACAGTCGACTTGTTGAGAGTAAATGTAGAAGAAAACGCGATATACAGCGGCAAAACACTAGAAGTCATACCATATGCTTTTGATTATGAAGAGATTATATATAATATTTACTGCATGAGCGAGGAGGACGTATTCTCTTTGCTTGATTTCTCGCTCACACCTGAACAGAAAATCGCTATTTTTGATAGTATTATTTTGAAAGGTGCGTATGTGACTCCTATCGGTGCGCCTCAAGGTGACAATACATATAATTCAGCATTCGACTTCGATTACGCAACTGGCACAATGACATCAAAAGCGGCCAACTTTATAGTGTTAGAGACTGGTCAAGCACTGTTAATGCGCATTGATTTCAAGTATGGCGAGGGTGCCATACTTCCACCTGGGGTAGGAAATTATACAACATTTAGACACTTCGTGATCCCAACAGAAGGTGTCGGTGGTAATGAGTTGCTCCAATATCTATTAGGTGATACGTTTGCTCCATATTTTGATTCGCTAACAAATGGTATGTTGATCGACTCTGTTCCATCAACTTTTAATGGGCAAGAAGAAATCGTAGTCGGATCGGCATATATGTTCAAACCATTAAATGGTGCTATAGTAATCGGTCTTGATATGTCTATAGGCAACTCAGATGCCGTGGGAACATTTTGTCAAATTGTACAGCCCGATCCTACATACCATCCATACTGGTGGCAAATAAATATCGACATCGATAAAATCCCTGCAACTAATTCATATGTGCTACTAACAGCCGAATTTTATCTCGTGCTCGAAGGCGATGATGGTGAAGCTGTAAACTATCCGTTATCTACTCAAGAATACACTTTCGTAATACCTGGTATATATAGATGTGGACCAGGATTAACTTTTGATTCACGTATCTTGTATGAGCGAATTTTGTGGGCTACCGACCAAAATGGTAATTTCCTATACGACTCCTTTATTGACTCAGGTAGTGGCAATCATTACCTATTAGTCAACGGCGCGAAAAACATAGTCGAACTCTTCGAGGTCACTACGGAATTACTCAAAAAAGTACCATCATGGGATGATTCAATGTTGCAAGTACCGCTAAACCTAAAAGGTATTGAAGTGTTAGTTAATACTAAGGGAATGAAATTTGACTCTTTGTACAAAATTGAAAGTCTACTCCCATTCTCCCAGTTTACAACATATGAGTTAGAGTATTTAGCTCTATCAAATTGCAACCTTACAGATGCCCAACTACTCGATTGTTATCTATATTCATTGTCTGCGCTAAGAACGCTAGACATCTCTAGGAATGCGGGCATTACTCGAATAGCAGGTTCCACGGGTCTTGGTTTAGATGAAGTATATACAGCACTATTCTATCGCTCTGTTCATACATTGATAGCTGACGATACTAACTTGTTCACACTAGAGGGCATAATGAGACTGCCCGAGATACAAGTCCTATCAGTTAGGAGAACTCCTATATTAATGTTCACTCCACTTGTTGAATTGGTCTATTTGAAAGAACTTCATGTCGACTGGGTGGGAGGTCAAACATACATAGATACATTTGTGCGAGACACAGATGTCGATAATGGTAATTATGTTGATCCGTTCAATCTCAGTATTAACATAGGTAACTATAAGGTTAATCCTGACATATCCTACCTTTACGCTAATGGCTTAGCAACTATTTCGGATTATGTTACACTAATGGATAAAGGAGTAAAGATTTATTACGTACCAGCAAAGGATCAGCCTGAAATACTGATGGAGGTAGGTGAGGGGGCTTATATATCCCCATCTCTCTACGAGGGTGCAATTGCAGTAAACAGCGTCTATGCACAACGCGCGGAGTATAATAATATACTTTATCCTGGAAAAATTCATCATATGCAATATGCGACTGACGGGTCGAAAACACCTTTATATAGTGCTTCCTTACAAATACGTTATGTGCTAAAGGAAGACATTAATAATCCTGGCAATTACGAAGCGATTCCCTTCACGCACTATGGATATTTAAATGGCAATACACCAGCAGGAAATGCGTATGCATCAAATGATTTAAATCCATTTGACGATATTATTGGTTTTTCCCAAGGTCAAGCACCTGCCGACAACACGAAAGTTTATTTAATCGTTCGCTCACTATATGACTACGATATGGTATACAAGATTGTACCAATGGTCTTTTTCAATAAATAATGGAGGGCAATATGAAAGAGCTACGAAGGAAAACCCTCATAACATCAATTATGGCGTTACTTGTCGTCATCACGCTAGCCATCGGAACTGTTTGGGCATGGTTTTTTAGCCTCCCTGATCCTCTAAGCACTTTTGTCTCTAATACTGGCGATATTAAAGCAACTTTCGCTTTGTATGCTGGAAATGACATAACCTTAGACGGGACACTAGATCCTATCAGCTATACCGCTAACACCGTAACTAGAACTGAACACTTAGGTAATTATTATAATGAGGTAGCAGATATCGTAACCACACCAAACGACAAATTAAACAGCTGGCTAGAACTTAGCGAGAAACGCTATGCTACGTTTAAATTGCTCACTATTGTCGATCCTACAAACGAGGTAGATGGCATGTTCGGGGTGAGTTTTAGCGCTATGGGTAATTACTTCTTTTCAAATCCCCAAAACTATTATGATGTGCAGGGATCGGATGCCGACATGCTATCACCACTCGGTTTGTATATCAAATCCTTGCCAACAGATGGCACTATGGGTAGTTTATCTACAGCAATAGCGAGAACAAGCTTTCTAAATTATTTGGGATCAAATTGCGCAAGACTTCTATTTAAACTTAAAGTCAACGCTGTTCGAAAATATGCCAGAAGTGACGACGGCGATGCCTTTACAAGCGGTTATGCTAATTACACTCATTCTTCAATTGCAACAGAGCAGGGCAATGATGTTGAGGCAATAGCACTGTCAAAGACTGAATACTTTTTCCATGAAATCTCTTATGACGAACCGTTTGTGAACGATATTCCCGCTCAAGCAGGTGAGCTGATCGAAGTTGATTTTGTAATAACAAGATTGGAGAAAAGCGAACTTCAGAACTATCTTGATTGGGTAGCAACCAATGTGACATATTTAACGGGTCTAGCAAATAAATACGTAGCACCCATCGCTTCACCATACCGAACATTACTCACTCAGGCGCAGCTTAATGCATTTGACACGATTAGCAGAAATTTCATAACTGAGTTAAGCGACATCGAGGTTGAATACTTGCTTGATATATTGCCTGCAACATATGTAAAAAAGCAAACTTTTACTATAAGGCGAATCAATGCGTTTGTCAAAACGATTATTAAGGTGTAAATTATATGAATAAGATTAAAAGAAAATATTTTATCAAAATGATCGTTCCAATGTGCGCTGCTATTTGCGTTATAGTAGTCTCCATCATCGCACTCACAAACATATTTGCATGGTTTTATTTCCCACAAGATCAACGTGTGGATAATATTACTTTTTCAGTGCGTGGTGAGGACAAAAGTGGCATTATGGTAGAGTATGTCGACTCTGATGGCGAACTTCTTGGCGGGCTTGAAAATGGCTTTTATCCAGGTGATTTTGTCTACTTGCACGTTAAAATGATTAATACACGCGAGGACAAAACATCTGTTTATCGCAATATAACATTATCTTCGCTAGCTGTAACTTATCCGACACAAAAAACTGTAGATAATATGCCCTATACTATCCCAAATGAAGTAGTCGATGCAGATGATTATTACTATGATGCCATAGATATTAAATTTGATATATTTTCTATCACTGCACCAAGTCAAAGATATGAATTCTATACATCGTTGATAGCACCAGCTTCGAATGCTTATCGCTACGATGTCTTTAGGAGCTTAAAGACTGATTTTATAGCAGGTGACGCTATCAAGTATCTAACAACTGCAACGAATGCAACACCCGCACAACTCGTCAACGCAAATCCAAACGTAATAATAAACACAGAAGCGATACTGACCCTTGCCTCAAGCGAGGATCAATCTAATAACGGGCGTTTCTTAGTGACATCCGAGCATAACTCTTTTGAAAGCAACTATGTCAGTGCATATCTTGTGTTATACTTTGACCCGTCTATATACAGTCGTGTATCATTAAATAATGAGGTCATCTCGTATCGCACTAGCAACCCTTTTGAGTGGCAAGATCTAACAATCGTTCTAGACTTTATTGATGAAGTAGCTTAGACAACTCATCCAATTTTCGATCTTCAACACTTCTTGTTTTGCTTGACATATCCCAGAGTTTTTTAAGCGCGTCAATTTTCTATCTCTAATTAGCATAGTTTTAATCGCTTGCAAGGTCTCTATCTCTGTTCTATCCCCTCTAGTTGCTACATATCCACATCATCTAAATCATCATGGAAATAGTTTTGACTGCCGCACCAAATTTTTCACCGTTATGCCTGTTTTAAAGGCGCTCACACACCCCGCTTTAGTGATTGGTATATTGCACCAAAGCCGCGCTATCGCACCACTAGAGCGTTGTTTTGCGATCGTTGTTTAAGTGCAAGACCTGTTAAACTCGTCTTGGACATATTTTCTCTCATCGTTATACTCTGCGCTTGCTTATCCGAAAGTTTGTAACTAATCGCATGACTAGTAAATTGGTTACCTCTAAACCTTAATTAATCATCGCTTGCAATCACCGCATAGTGTCGGGACCATTTGTGCGCTACTCCATCGGCTTGCAATATTTCCAGAGTGATCTTTCTCTTAAAGGCATAATGTGCTTAAAGTTTTTTCTTTTGCCGCGTGGTGTTGCTACAAACAAAAAAGTGCTTAAATGATAGAATAACGTAATTGCCTAGCTGCAAGCGTTTAGCGTCCTAATCTCGCCGCCCCCATTCATAGCAGACATGTTACGTGCCCATCGCATACTATAATGCCAAAGTCGGTAGCCTTTAGAGGTTCTTATATATCTTCGCTATTTTGATAACTTGTCTAATCGCACAATGCACAGCGGTGTCAAAATATATTCGCTTTAAACCCAGCTCAAAGCGAAGCACTGGCGCGTTTCGAATTTAAAATTGAATTTATTAAAGTGGATCTCAATTCAATTGCTCTGCTAGATTAGACTATCATGCATCTAAATCAGCTCTTTTAAAAATAAACCTGTCGCGCGATACTCACCTCAGCAACAGTCGACATAACGAAATGCCAACCTCAACCATCCCCTTGTGAACTTACAATTTATGTGGCAATGGTTCAAATGATGACGTGTTAAGGCATCGATCAAAATTATGTGCTGCCTTATCCCTTAAGTCGCCGACACTAGTCTCTGAGTGAATTGGCATCTCCTCTAAAACTCCAATCTAAATTATTGTATTCTACTCTTAAGTTGGATTGACTGCTCTATGTCTTGCTAACTAGTTTTGTGGCTTTTGTGCGCTGCTATATAACATCGGGCGCGTGCTCACTACAATAGTGTTATTTTAACTTATACACTAAACATAGTTCCAACTTTTATATCTTGAAAGCGACCTTGCCACCTATATCCTGAGTTTATGCTTTGGCTGCACTTAAAATAATTGCAAGAGTAACTACATTTTAATTTGAAATCTGTTGCAAGTTTAGTAATTAGAAATTAGTAATCGGTTGTGCTCACCTGGTCACTTTTTAAGAGCGACATTTTTGAGTGCAACACTTAAAGCACTTAAATTGCATAACATGTTCTATCAAAAGTTGCTAAAATAAATTTAGAGTATATAATAATTTGATGGACTCTTCTTTTAGATGTGTTCTGTTAATTTTTGACGGACAAGTTAGCATATTTCATTCGGGATTTATACAACTTTCGCCTTCGATTAACCAGTTAGATTTCACATGCCTCCAACTGGTTAATACTTGAAGATACAAAAATGC
>JAITLB010000204.1 GCA_031278175.1 Christensenellaceae bacterium | reverse complement strand
TGCGAGGCGAAAAAGTGGACTGTAGTAGTCTAAATTCTAAGCAAGTTTCATTTATGACAAAAGTTAGTTTTTTTTGCATTGGGTTATAGTTTAGATGATTGAATTGACGCTTAGTGTTTTACTGGTGTTAATTTTTATATTAAGCATTTTGAGCGGATAAAAACAAAACTAAGCCTTGACGCAAACATATTGAATTTAAGTTTTAACAAGTAATTTCTCTCTAGTAAGACTAGGTTGGTCCATTTTTAATTTAATGATCAAATAGCGGAGATTTGCTTTTTTTGTAGCGTATTTTTTGCTTCTCTTTTGCTTGAGTATTGACAAAATGCACTTAAAAGTGTATATTATATATGTGTTAAAGTAACAAATTACAACCTTGATTTTTAAAATCAAGTAGAGAATTTTAGTTTAAATATCTATTAAGATATAACAGTATGGTGGAAGCAAGCAATTGCGTTGTTGCCAGCAGCTTTGTATGTCGCAAAGGAAGCACAGTCATGAAGTTTTCAAAAATACCAATTATGATTCTGATGGTCGTTGTGGTGTTAGTAATGCTAATAGCATGCACTGATACAAATAACAACGATAATATCTATTATATCAGATTCGACTTAAATGGCGGAGAAGGTGATTTTCCTAATGTCGCAACTACTGGGAATCAAACTTTCGCGATGCCAACGCGCATCCCCGAACGCGAAGGATATACTTTCGGCGGTTGGTTTTTTGATTATGGGAAGTGGCAAAATCAACTGACGACACATGCGCTAATCGAAAATCCGATATATGATACAACGACTGTATACGCGCAATGGATATTTAAAATGCCTGGCGATGGCGGAGAGGGCGGAATTGAAAATCCGACAACTTCATTTGTGCTTACGGTGGTATCCGAGTGGCATGCTATAAAAACAATAAATGTTACCGATGAGATAACACAACAGCAATTAGAGAGTCAATTTGAAAAGGACGGTTACGTCTTAACAGGATGGTACCTAAATCCGCAATTAAGTGGTTCTAGTATAACTTTTCCATTTGATAATGGTGGACAAGCAACGAATGTCACCATATATGCAAAGTGGGTACAAATAACTTATCCTGTATATTATTCGCTAGGCAGTCAAGATGCCGTTGGGTCGCCACCGCCAACGGATAATCAGCCATTAAATGGAAATTTTGTATTACCTGATTTAACAACGAATGAAGCATATTTAATAAATCATCAGTTTGTAGGTTGGAAGAACAATGCCGATGCTGCTAGTGAAGTACTCCAGCCAGGTTCCACATACAAATTTACAACTGTGCCATTAGGTGGTAGCATTACATTTGTTGCTGTATGGGAGAGACTTTATTCAGCAACATTTAAAAGCGAAATGTCAGGAACGACTGGTGTTGTAGCACCGATATATAAAATGACAGGTGAATTTTTCAATTTGCCTAATGTAGATACAGCTGGGTATTCCTTGACAGGATACCAGTTAGTTGGATGGAAAGACACCTCAACAGGTTCAGAATATGCACCGACAAGCGAAAATATAATAGAAATTCAAATGATCCAAAACGGATTTACATATGAAGCTATATGGAAAATACTTTATACAGTTACATATAATGTGGAGGCTACTGGATTTATAGGTTCAGTGCCAAGCTTTAGTTGTGTAGCAGGCACGGAATTCAAATTACCTAAACCGAACTTTGATGGTGATGCGTATGTCTTTAAAGGTTGGAGTTATTCATCGTCTTATTATGTGGATGGTGATACATTTAAGATGCCAGAGGGGAATATAACATTTACTGGTACTCTTGATCAAGTTGTGCTCTATACAGTTAAGTTTGAAGCAGAAGGTGTTAATGAACTGAATGTGCCACATGTTGATCCTATGCGCGCTAATGCGGAATTTACCATCCCAACAAATGGCATCAATTTTGAAAGGAATTACTATGAGTTCAGTGTATGGACTTACGAAATAAATGGTGTTGCAAGAAATGCGTTTCCTGGATCAAAGATTGTGATGCCAGAAGAGAATTTAACCTTCACTGCCGTTTGGATACCGTTAGTTTATAACATTACATATGAGTATGAGACGAGTGTGGTATCTGCTATTGAAAATAACAATCCAGTGTCGTACACTATAAAAACTGAAAATGTTGAGATAAAAGCAGAATACATCTCTGCTATAGGATATCAATTTGAAGGGTTATACGATGATGCAGCGAGAACTAGCAAAATTACCATGCCGATAACCATTGACGCAA
Source organism: Christensenellaceae bacterium (assembly GCA_031278175.1). Taxonomy (GTDB): domain Bacteria; phylum Bacillota; class Clostridia; order Christensenellales; family DTU072; genus JAITLB01. The sequence goes on along the minus strand of JAITLB010000204.1, from coordinate 20,148 downwards.
CTAGTCCAAAAGATATTGTCTATTATGCCAAATTCGTGGCAAATAAATACAAGGTGCGTTTATCCGATGGTGAAACTGAAGATGACCAATATATCCAAGTAGCAGACTTCATAAAGACGGACACTGGCGGGAAATATTTTGAAGTTGAATTCGGAACGCGAATATCGGATTTATTAGCTCAAGTCCAAGTACAAAGAGAGTCGTATATTTTAGCTTATTGGGCAATGGGTGAAGAAGCATATACAGCACCAACAACGTGGACAAATGATGGCGATATTGATTTAGTGGCAGTATGGACACAACCAGGGAGTGAGGGTCTAATATTTATCCCAGGAAGTGATGGCAAACATATGCGTGTCAGCGGGTATATAGGAGAAGCTTCAGAAGTAATTATACCTTCATATCAAAACAGACTTCCTGTTATTTCAATAGACACGGATGCATTTAAGGGCAATCAATATGTCAAGAAGGTAACAATTTCATCTGTTGTTACTACTATAGAGAGTGGCGCGTTTGCGGAGAGTGCACTTACTGAATTAATACTAGGTAGTGGTATTATAAGCATTGGTAGAGGCGCATTCAAAGATGCGACTAGTCTTAGATATGTGTTTGCGGACGATAATGTTAAGCTTTCAAGCATAGGTGCAGAAGCTTTTTATGGTTGCGAATCGTTAGAGTATGTATATTTACCTGCAAGTCTAATAAGCGTTGGCGAAAAGGCATTTGCGGATGTTAACGAGCACGCAACAGCATACATGTGCGGATCTGGACTTCAGACAGGATTTGGCAGTAATTGGGCAGGCAACATGCGCGTAATTTGGAATGTGCGATTCGATAGTGATTTCATATATGTGCTTAATGCAGAAGGGGGAATCAGAATAGTAGGATATATAGGAAGTGCTAACGATGTTAGTGTCCCCGTACAACTTAACAATTGCAATGTAGTTGAGATCGCACCCCTAGCATTTTCTAATAATAACACGATTAGAGACATTGAAGTAGAGGCGGCACTTGATGTTGTAGGAAATGGCGCATTTGAAAATTGCACAGCGCTTAGAAAGGTTGTATTTTCAAAAACCCCAAAAACTATGGCTGCAAGCGCATTCAACAAGAGCGGTTCAGCTGTTGTATATTATTTAGAAGATGCCGCATTTATTTTTGAAGAAAAAGGTGTAGTGCAATATAAGAGTATAGGTGCAGTTGAAAATTTGACTTTAGATAATGCAACAAGTATGTATTATCTAAATATTGGGACTGAGTCTAGTCCTTCCTACGTTATAACTAAATATATAGGTTCTAGCAATTCTATAAGTGTGCCAGCACTGTATAATAATAAATCGGTGGTCGGAATAGGCGATGGCGCATTTATCGGAAGCAATATCGGGGAAATTTCCATAAGCACTACCATAGAAATCGGGAGCACGCTGTTTTATTCAACTAAGAAAAATGTAGTAATCAAGATACAAACACCAATTGTTTTTTCCGATTGGGTTGAGGATTGGAATGGGACAGGAAACGAGCATACGGTTAAGATTGAGTTCCCAACTGGAAGTGGTTGGTCCCACGTAATGGATAACACCACGGCATTAGAATATTACTATAAAGAAGATGGTGGCACAAAACACACGTATGTTACAGACTATTTTGGATCTGACACAACATATGAAATAAAGAAAGATAAAATTGATGGACATACCATCAGGGCCGTGATAGCATCCTTTAATAACAAGTCACTACAGTATGCATTTGTTGGCGCAGATGTAACTGTATTGAATTCGTTTGCAGGTAATAACGAGTTAGTGGTGTTTTGTCAAGACGATGAAACGCTTAACAGATTGCAAAGCAAATGTATAGTCGTAAAAGGAGATGCTAGTGATAGTCCAACAAAAACCGAATCTGACGGTGTTTCGTATTATGTGTACAATAGCACGTTAATTAGGGCAATTACGAATAACTCAATTATAACAGTGCCCGTCAATTTGGGCATAAACAAGATAGGGAAAGGCGCTTTGGTTTATTCGCAACCTGTGCGCATTACTCTTGCCCCAACATCCGCAGTAGCTTTGGACTCTGAAATTAGAGTAGAAACAGAAAGTCTACTGTATTATAATGGTAATGTCTCAAACGTTTCAGGTGCAAACGCGTATAATTCAAGCAACATCGGTAGCACTGTGGATGGATTTAAATATATTACAGAAAACGGTAAGGTAATAGTAATTGATTATGAAAGTACTGCGGGGATTATAACAGTTCCCGATGCGATAGACGATAAAATTGTTACAAAAATAAACCCGCTAGCTTTTAGATTCGTTGGCAATGTTACCCTCTTAAATGTGCCGTTTACTGTTTACCAAGTCGCAGCGAACGCGCTTCAAGATAATGCAAATATAGGTGTTTATTCTTTATACATAACCTGGGACGCGGAAAACACGCTAACAGAGCGTGAAATGACTAAAACACAAACAACATCTTTTACGTATATTGTAATAGACGAAAAAGCATACATCATAGGAGTAAACACGACTTCCGCGGCTCTAAATTCTGGTGTAATGACAATACCTAAAACGATTGGTGGGGTCACGGTGGCCGGTGTAATCGATCCATTTGCAGCAAAAGCAGCGAGCGGAAAAATCAAAGTTCTAAATATAGAAATGGAGTCTGGTTATATTATAGGTGTTTTAAATTCTCTAGCTGATGATGCCACTGTTATATTAGCAAAAAGCGAGAGCGCCTATTTATTAGAAGGAAATTACAAAGTAGTAAAACTATATTCTGGCTTTACTGCAGCAAATGTGACCATTGATAGCATGTCATTTGATGGATACCAAAACGAAACCCAAGAATTTATTATTGCTTCAAATTTAGTAGCGGGAAGTTCAGATCTTGCAGGAATGATTACTATTCCTGATTCGATTGTTGCAATACTCCCTGGTGTATTTAAGAATGTTAACCTAAAAACTGTAAAAATTGATTCCAAAACACATATAGCGGTAGGTGCATTTGATGGTGCATATGAGGGTCTAAAGGTCATATTACAAAGAGGATCAACCGATGATGATAAGAAGGCTTTATTAAATCGTATTTTCTATGAAAATGCGACAACAAGTAATTTGTTCACGATTGGAAACTTGATATATTATAAGATGGATGACAAGCGCGTTGTTGTGGTGTCATATAGTAATGTGGCAGCGCAGTTGGGTATTCCACTAAGCGTTGAGAAAGATGGTGTAAAATATAGCGTAACCGAAATAGGTTCTTATGCATTTGACGGATACATTTATAATGATGAAGTAGCAGTGCGCGAGATTACAATTCCCGATGTTATTGAAAAAATAGGCATTAATGCTTTTATCAATGCAGATAGTAGGATAGAATTAAGGTTACATGGTACTGCAGGTAATTGGACTACAGGTTGGAATAATGGTTTGACATACATTGAAAAATATTGGGTAAGTACCGATACCAATTTCAAATATTATGTTATGCAAGATAAGATATATTTAACTGAATATGTTGGAACGAGTACAGTTGTAGAAATACCAGCAAGTATTGGATCATATGAAATAGTATCAATTGGTACGATTTTTGCAGGAAATAAGACCATAAAAGAACTTACCATCAAGGCTTCAATTACAGAATTTGCAAATGCTATAAAAGGATGTGTAGCACTGACATCAATCGTTTTACCAGCAAGTGTAACAAATATCCCTGCATACGGGCTTGCTAATTTATCTGCATTAGCAACAATAACATTTAATGCTACACAAATCACGATCGGAGATTATGCCTTTGCTAATTTAGTTAAACTGACAGGTATTACATTGCCTAATATTACTCAGTTAGGGGAATATGTATTCAGTGGTTGTCGCAGTTTAGCGAGTGTTGATTTATCTAAATTCCCTAACAAAACAATACCAGATGGCACATTCTATGAATGCACGAATTTAGATTTAGATCTAAGTGGAATAGAGAACATTGGCAGTTATGCTTTCTATAAAAATGCCAAGATAAAAACCATTAATACCAATTTTATTACCGTTGGCGAATATGCATTTGCTGCTTGCACAGGACTTATAACCGTAGTATGGAGCAACTCTATTAACGTTGTACCACAAGGTGTATTTGCTGAAACACATATGTTGCGCTCAGTCTTACTTCCATCGAGTGTTACTGCGGTCAGTGCAGAAGCATTTAAAAACGCTGTCAATTTGTCAATTGTAACAGATAGTAATAATTTTGCAAATTTGAAAAGCGTAGGAGATTCTGCTTTTGAAGGTTGCTCAACACTAGTCCTTGATTATCCAACAGCTGTTGAATTTGTCGGCACAAAAGCATTTTATGCAGTAAGATATATTGGTGAAGTTAGTCTAACACAATTAAAGGCTATAGGCATTGCAGCCTTTGCTTATGCGGGTGTAACTGCATTCGCGGATTCTACAGTTTATTATCAAGCAGAAAATGGTGTTTTATATGCAGGGAGCATATTATTGCAATATCCTTGCTTAAAAACTGATGTTGAAAAGTTTGAAATTAGCAATCTTATAGCAGTAGCACCGTATGCGCTTGCGGGTGTGTCGCTAAACTTGATTACAATAACCAACACTCCAGCAATCGGCGAACATGCATTCATATTAGATAAAAATGCAAAAATATTGACAGAGTACAATGTAAAGCCATCAGGGTGGAGTGACACATGGTTTAATGGTGTTAATGGCACAGTTATATGGGATGCAAATCAAACCATCTGCGAAGGCGAGTATATTTATGAATATGATCTTAAAACCGAGAGTTATTTAATAAAAGATTATTTTGGCACTAGTGTTGTTCCAGTAGTGCCTCAAGAAATAAACTCCAAGCCTGTTAGTGCAATCTTAAGTGGCGCATTTGCAAACAAGGGCATTACATATATAGAAATACCAAGCACTATTGAGAACATAGGCGCTCAAGCATTCACGGGAAATGCTGGACTTGTTGTATGGTGCAAAGGGATCGCTACAGGTTTTGAGTTAAATTGGGATCAAGACATTACATCGTACATAGGAGAAACTGCACTGTCATCGCTTGACGGGACTAACTATCAGTTAATTACTAGGAATGACGGACAAGGCACGATTCTTGTCAAAGTTTTAACCGATGACATTAAGGTCGCTCAATACTGCAAAGGATCGGATTACGTAGGTATTGATGCATATGCGTTTGCAGGGAGTTCCACTATAGCATTAGTAATAAGTGACAGTGTCAAATATATAGACCAAAATGCGTTTGCTGGACTATATTATCCCGCTGTCTTGACTAATGCTTCATCACCACTAGACGGATGGGCTACTGGGTTTGACAGTAATATAGTCATTTATTATAGTGTTGATTTAAATAACTATGAGATAGATAATAATAGTTTCTTGATTACATTAAGCACTCAAGGTATCCGGACTTTGTATAAGTATGTTGGTGATGAAAGTGACTTGATAGAAATAGATATTACAGCAACGGAAAGCGCACTTGTTGGTGCCTATGCGTTTGCTGGAGTAAAAATCAAAGCAATTACTATTAAGAGTTCAACGCAAATAATGCAATATGCGTTTGCTAATGTTAACGGGTTGGAGGAATTCGAATACATTTTGAATGATCCAACGACCGATTCAGTTCAAATTGAGTCATATGCGTTTTCAGGATGTCAATGGTTAAAGACATTTAAAATTATGAACGCAAATAAAGATGTGTATTGTTTTGACAAAGCAACCATTAAGGCATTTGCTTTTGATGGGTGTATATCGCTGGTTAAAATCGACAATATAAGTGCTACCACTGGTTGGGATTTATATTGGAATCGCATAAAAATGCAGACAGCGTCACTTGCAGTAGAAGTGTTGAGTTAAGTTTAATATTAGAATTTAGTGCAGTGCTGTGCAAAAAAAATATAAATCAGGAGAATAGGGTGAATCGCAGAAATTTGCAATATTAATTATAGTGATTATCCTCTAAAAAGATGAAGATCAGATTAGGTATAGTTGTGCCCATATTTATTGCAGTTGTCGTGTTAGTGGCTATTTTGGGAATGAGGGTTACTAACAGCGAAGATGCACTGGCCGCCACCGCTGCTCAATTTAAAATAAGCTGTCTAGTGACTGATAATTCACAACCGATAAATGGGGATTTTTTGGAATCTGTAATAACGTACGGTAAAGACTCAGCAATTGCTAAAGAGTCGAATATAACGTATCTAATTGAGGTAGTGAGTGGAACTATTAGTGAGGTTGAATGGGCGAGAAGTGATAGCCCCGATGGCGAGTTCACTTTCGATGGCACAAACTCTGGATATAGCATAAGGATAACAAAAGTTAGCGAGACTGGATATTATAAAGCACGTGTAACATTTTCAGATCCAAGCGCTGTGATGTTTTCAGAGATTACACTACATGCTGTTGTCAATCCTAGAGCAGTCAATGCAAACTGGACAAATTTAACATTTGTGTATGATGGTCAAGAACATAAACCGTCCGCAACAGTTCAGGATTTTGCAATGGGTGTTACTAATATAGGTGTAACAATTATTGGCGCGCAAACATATGCGAACAACGAAACCGAACCACAATATACAGCTGAAATCACATCTAACGACACTAATTATGTTATATCCGATGCATACAAAACAAAGGCATTTACAATAACAAAGTGCCCCGTCACAGTCGATTGGTCGACTGACGAAGTTGAGGGAAAAATAGAATTAATATTTGATGGTGATCCAATAGCACCAACAGCTAAGGCATATACACTAGAAAAGGATGGTTCAAGTCCTATTCCTTTGGCATTAACCAAATATGCGGACGCAAATATAGATTCGCCAATACCTTATGTCACCATCGCTTCGATTTCGAGTACTGCAGAAGAATCTGTACAGAGAAATTACACACTGTCTAACGTGAGCAAAGCGTTTTATATTGCACCTCTAGAGATAAAATTAAAATGGGATGAGACTACGCTTGAACTCATCTATAATGGATCAAACCAATCGCCTGTTCCAATTGCAACTTTTAAGTCCGAGAATGTAGCAATATTGTCCGATGATATAAACTACGGTGGCACTGATGTTGGGCGATATACGGCAAAGGCCATCCCCAAAAGCTCTAATTTTATATTTATAGATGATTATGTCTCCGAGAATACTAATGCTATAGCGTATTCTATAAAGCCGTTACCGAGTTCTGTTACATGGTTTGATGCCGCGCCAGGCAAAAGCAAGGAAATAGTGATACCTGACGAGGAATCTAAGCTTAATATTACATTGACATATGATGGGACAGAACAAATTTCCAAGATTGTCGCTGCTATTATCGGTTTAGATAGTGAGGAAGTGCAAATAAGTGTTAGTTGTCTAAACGATGTCGTTAGAAATGCAGGCGAGTATGAATTAACAGCTGTAATAGAAGCAGGTCGAGTTTTGAATTATTCAATTGCGGAAGACGCTATATCAAAAGTAAAGATAAGAATCGGCAAGGCTATATCGGTGATAACAGCTACGGAATTACAAGAATATACATATAGCGGTTCTTCTTTTTCTGTTAGTGCTAACAATACAAGCGGGACACTGTATTATAGAATTGGTGGTAAAGAGACAACCAATTACTTTACAGCGCCCAATGTTTATCAAATTGAGTTATATGCATTAGAAACATCAAATTATTTTGCGCCACAACCAGTTTATGTCACGCTGATAATAAATGCAGTAGAACTGTCCGCAGAAAGATCTGAAATAAAAGAGGGCGAGGTATCTTCGGGAATTTTGAAATTGCCAGATGGCATTAGTCCAATGGCTGCACTTAAAATAGATGACTTGTCAAATGTATCGAAAGATTATTACGCGGGCACTGCAGTACGCACAGTTGATAAGTTGTATTCTGCTTCTATAACGGCATCGAACACTAATGTGTCTATACCATCTGGTTCAATATTAATGGTAAAGGTTGATGGTTATGTAAACGGAAACACATTAAATATAATTACAAAGAAAGATGGAGTATTCATCGAACAAAATGTCACAATGGAAGATGGTTATTTTAGTATAGTGCTATATGATGATGCAAAATTTGCTATTACTACTGTCGATTATACGATGGTAACAATTTGGTGGGTTATTGCTATAACTATTCTGACCATAACTGTTGTTATAGTGGTAATAAGTTTCTTCCGCAAGAGGAGAAAGTACGCTGAATTTTAAAAAATTTAAGAATTGATATTAAAAGTATTAAAGGCATCTATTTAGGTGCCTTTAATTTTGTCTAAATGCTGGACACGGATAATTTTAATGATTTGCACTCGTAGTAAGTGTGTTGTATTGAGTGGTTCAGTTTAATATTTGCAATTAAGGGATCTTGAATTGCGAAGTCAGATAATTTCCAAAATAGAAAACTTCCATTTGGGCTTGAGCTGTGATTTATTAAAGTGCTATTTAACTACACAGGAAAGCAGATATAATTGTACTGTGTGGGTGGGCAAAGCTGGGTGCTGGGGCCAAAAATTATATTAAAAAAGGTGCTGAATAAAATGAGTTTTGCGTGGTGGAGACATTTAACTTCTAATAGCAGCCTTAAAGATAGTAACTAATACTTTGAATAACTAAGAGCATAGCAATTGCAAGTGTTAAGGAAACGCGTAGAAAAGGTTCTCTACAACCCCATTTGCTAAGTAGTGCTTTAACAAGGAGTTCATTAGCGCTTAATTAAGGTCGATATGCTTTAGGATAGAAGAGTAGTAGAATTGGCAGAATTTCAAGGCGTCCAATTAGCATGTCAAGCGTTAATATGAATTTAGCAAATTGCGGGAAATTTGCGTAGCTTACCAACTCGTTTATTCCTATAGCTGGCCCGATGTTATTTGTCGCTGATACGACCGAAGAAAAATTTGCGAACAAATTAAAATTGCTAACTAAAGAGATTAAAAGAGTTGAAACCAATATTATGATGATATACATGCCGAAATAGTTCGACACGCTTGCTGTAAGCGCTGGCGGGATAAGTTTGCCGTCCATTTTCACGCTGGTAGTTGATCTAGGTGATATAGTTTTTCTAATGTCACATAGACAGGTTTTAAGCATAATAATTAAACGCGAGACTTTAAATCCACCAGCCGCAGAACCTGATGAGCCGCCAATAAACATTAGTATTAGTAAGATTGCTTGTGAGAAACCTGTCCATTTGGAAAAATCAGCAGTCGTAAAGCCGCTAGTTGAACCGACAGAGATAACTTGGAAAGAAGAGTATCTTAGTGAATCCGCAAAACTAGAATATATTCCGCCTGCAAAATTTGAGATCGATATAGCAAGTGTTGACACGAAGAAAATCGAAAACAACCATCGCAATTCTTCATTTTTAATGGCTTGTTTAAAATGTCCAATCAGAATAAAAAAGAAGAGATTAAAGTTAACCGAAAAGATGACCATGAAAATGGATATTACAATTTCCACATATAGGTTGTTGAAAGATGCAACACTAGTAGGATGGAAAGAATACCCGCCCGTAGATGCTGTGCCAAATGCTAATGTAATGCTATCAAATAACGATACCCCACCACATAATAGCAGCCCTATAAGCAATAGAGTGATAGCGATGTAAATGCTATACAATATGCGAGCAGAAAATTTAAGTTTGCTGACTAGTTTTCCAAATTGTGGACCAGGTGACTCCGCGCGTATTAGATGAACAGCTGCAGGATCGTTTTTGGGTATAATAGCAACAACAAAAACGAGGATGCCCATTCCCCCAATCCATTGAGACGTGAGTGCCCAGAATGCGAGTGAATATGGCAATGTGGTCGGATCGATTAAAATGCTAGCACCTGTTGTTGTGAATGCCGACACGGACTCGAATAGCGCGTCTATGAAATTGGGAATTGCACCGCTTATAACGAACGGTAACGATCCGAAAAGCGATAATTGTATCCAGGCAATTGCTACTACTAAAAAGCCACCACGGGCATGAAAAGTGCTTTTAACGGGCTTTTTTAGGACTAAAGGAATGCCTAGCGCTAAAAGAGCAACTAGCGTTATTCCAAAAGCTAAGTAGGTGGCACTTTCGCCATATCCTAGTGCAATTCCAAATGATGGAATTAGGAGTATCGCTTCTAGAATGGCGATTTGTCCTAATATATACGCTGTCATTCTATAATTCATCGCCTACTCCAAAATATCATTTAGATCTTCTAAAATAGTCTCGGAGGAAACAACAATTACATTGTCACCTATCTCGATTGTATCACTACCACCTGGGGTAATGACGTTATTTCCACGCAATATTGCAAGAACTAATAAATTTTTCTTGGTAGGGATATCCGCTAGAGTAACAGAAAGTGCCCTAAAACTAGATGTGGCTAAAAACTCGATGATTTCGGCTTTATCGTTTAAAATGCGATATAATTTCTTTACGGAACTGCCAAAAGCATTTTCTTTTTCTCTTACGTAGCGCACTATTTCGTTTGCTGTTGTGATTCGTGTTGAAATAATGCTTTCAATTCCAGATGCTTCAAGTATAGGTATATATGAGGCATCGTCTATTTTTGTTATTATTTTCTTGACAGATTTTGTATTTGCAAACAGTGAAACAAGTATATTTTGTTCATCGCGAGTAGCTAGGGACACAAACGCATCGACCGTCTCTAGTCCTTCTTCTAATAAGACATTATGATTTGTACCATCGTCACAGATAATATCAATATTTTTTGAAGTTGATTCTTGTAACTTTACGCATTTTTCTTCGCTAATTTCGACAACCTTTATACGCGAAGATTTAGATAATTCTTTAATCAAATAATAAGTTATCCTGCCTGCGCCTAATATGAGAACAGTTTTAGCAGGTTTAGACATTTTCGATATTTTAAGGAATTGTATCATGTTCTGCTCAGGTGCCGTTATATACACCTTGTCATCGGGTTTAAGTATAAAACTTCCGCTAGGAATAGTTATCTCTTCACCGCGTTGAACGCAACAAACTAATAATTTGACTTGTAACTGATTAAAAATATCTTTTAGAGCAATATTCGACAGAGGTGATTGATTAGTAATTTTCAATTCAACGATATTAATTTTACCGTCAAAGAATGGTTCGATTTTAATGGTTCGGGGATATTTCAATATTCGTGCTATCTCTTTAGCAACAGTTTGCTCGGGGTTAACCATAAAACTTAAGCCAAGTTCATTGCCAGCAAAAAGGTTAGAGTACTCAGGGTTTCGCACCCGCGCGATAGTGTCCTTAACACCGAGTTTCTTGCCTACTAAACCACAAAGAATGTTAACTTCGTCTTGATTGGTACAAGATACAAGAAGATCCGCATTTTTAATACCAGCTTCTTGTTGTATAGCGGCACCAGCACCATTTCCAAAAACACCTTTTACATCGTATGTTTCTATTGTGGATGATAATGCTTTCTTGTCGTTATCTATAATGGTGATGTCATGTCCCTCACCTGCCAGCCGATCTACTAACTCTCGGCCAACTCCGCCAGCTCCTATTATGATAATGTTCAAATTCAACAATCTCCTGTGTGACGCTCTAAACAATAGAAGAGTAATGCAATTTTGAGTGGTAACTATTAGATAATTGATGCCAACTACTATTTAAATTGCGCTACACTCTAGTAGATATTTAGATTAATGAAATACTAACAAACAAAGCATTAATAGTCAATCTTTTTGAGAGGTTATACTTAGATCAAGTAGCAATTGTTGAGTTTACCAGTTGAGATATTTAAATACTGATAGTTATCTATCACTTGAGTTAAAGAGATGGTCAGTTTTAATTTCATCCAAACAAAGCAAATAACGCATATTAGGGTGTTTTCTGCATCATTAAAATTTCCTGATCTAGAAAATTACATTTTGGGGGCTTAAATGAAAAAGCGAGCAATTGACTGTAAAAATCCAATTTGAGAGAATTGAAGTGTTAAAAGGATCAAATCATAATTGGTGCTGGCAAATGGGCAATTAGAGTAAACAACTGTTGCTGTAACTTAAAATAACGACTTTTGAGATATTAGTAGGTAGCAAAATTGAAAACAGGCAGAAAAGAAAATATTTTAATGCGCAAATTGTTATGACACAAATAATATGCTCTAACTAACAAAATCAACCAATTTTTGGGGGCTAGGTGATCCCATCGCAAGGATTTTAACAAAATCTATGAGTTTATTCGTGTCTTGCAAGTCATTGCATCTTTTCGCACCTCTTTAGAAAGCCATCAGAATACAAACTTCGTTCATAGACTTACAAGTTCAACAAACCTCTCAAAGACCCGCAAATGCTTTTAAGCTGAGATCAGTAAGTCTTTGTCTTAATCCCCGATAGCATCTACCCCCTTTATTATGCAGGGGTTAGTGATATTGAATGGAATGCCTTGATTAAAAATAATCTGTATATAATAACATTGAGTAGCGGCTTGTGATAAATCTAAATCCTCTTACGCTGCCTCTGACAAAGTCTTTAAATAGGGATCGATTCTTGCGTATAAATTTGCGACTTTAGATATAATATAAACTATTAGTTATTCAAGCAAAAAAGCTATTGCTTTGAAACGCACTCGACTAATTATGCCGTGTAAGCACAGTTTCAGATGTCTCCTTGCATCTAATAAGAAGTTAATTTGCCGCTTTGCTACAAAACTCCCTATTCTTCGTAAAAAAGTTTTCTGCGCAAAATTTCAATCTTGATAATCACAGTGCGCTCTTTTCGCAGATTTTCTTTTGGTTTAATGTTTGTAGCAAGTGTTTGCTTAGAAAATGTTGCCCGACACTCGACTTAAAGAGTGACACTCTTGCAGGCAAGATTGATTTCAAGCATGTGTTTCACCAATTCTTTAGTTGTGTCGAGTAAAGATCCCCAATAAGCATGAAAGTTATATTAAGAGAAAAGATGTTAAAGATAGCAAAGATCTTGAAATAATTTGATAGTAAAGAGTAGTGAGGTAAAACTGAATCCGAGAGCGTAAGAGGGTGCGGCTTATCCTGTATCGGGAATATGGATCACTATAGATGCCTTTTAAAATTGCAGGATGCAATGGACATTGAAATTAACTACATTATTAAATATTAAGCAAATCTAAAAAGCTTGGAATATAATTTAAAAACGCTATACTACCTAATGTGTGATGCTGAAATGAATCTTACAATTGATAAAAAGGCCGAACAGTTTTATGAGTGTTGTAATAAAAAATAGAGTATTAATTCTCAATATGTGCTCAAGTACCAGTTAGAAAATATCATGGATATTCTAAACGAGCCGATTGTTAACATTAGAGTATAAGTAAAACAAAAGAGAAAATGCAAATTCCGCTCACTGTAGCGCAGGTTTAGTAAAAAATAAACAAATATTTAAGAATTTAATTAAAATCGCTTGACATGGTTGCAATATTGTAGTAATATTATATTTGTAATGATTACAGATATGAATTTAGAAAACATGCAGCGCATGAAAGCTGCTGGAATAAGACCGTCGTATGTGAGGATGAAAATACTCTCATACATTAGAAGCGCTTCTAATCATCCAACGGCGGATATGATATATAAGGTACTAGCTGAGGAAATACCAACGCTTTCACGCACTTCGGTATATAACACCTTGTGCGTGTTAGAAGGGGCACAATTACTCAGAAACGTAAGTATAGACGGAGAAGGAATGAGATTTGACGCATTCATGCCTGACCACGGACATTTTAGATGTACGAAATGTGGAAACATATTCGATCTAGAAATAGATGTGAAGTCTGCTGAAGTAAAAATCCCATCTGGCTTTACTGAAACGCGTCGAGACCTGTTCGTGTATGGAATATGTCCACATTGTAGCGGATTCGATGAATCTACAAAGAAATAACACATAAGGAGAATAATGTAATGAAGAAATATGTTTGTTCTATTTGTGGCTATGTCCACACTGGTGAAGAGGCACCTGAAAGGTGTCCACAATGCAAGGCACCTGCCTCGAAATTTATTGAGCAGGCCACAGACGCTAAGTTAGTATGGGCTGATGAGCACCGTATCGGTGTAGCCAAAGATGTTGACCCTGAAATAATTGAAGGATTGCGTGCAAATTTCACAGGAGAGTGTACAGAAGTTGGCATGTATTTAGCAATGAGTAGACAAGCTGATCGCGAAGGCTATCCTGAGGTCGCAGAAGCATACAAGCGCATAGCTTTTGAAGAGGCAGAACACGCAGCAAAGTTCGCTGAGTTGTTAGGCGAGGTCGTTGTTGCAGACACAAAAAAGAATTTGGAAATGCGAGTTGAGGCCGAGCACGGTGCCACAGAAGGTAAAAAGGCTATTGCCGTCGCTGCAAAAAAACTAGGATATGATGCTATTCATGATACCGTACACGAAATGTGTAAAGATGAAGCGCGCCATGGTTGTGCTTTTATGGGATTGCTTAATCGTTATTTTAGCAAATAAGTATAGATTATCAGCAAAGCCACAATTTAAGAATATTTCTGTTATGCTGTAGAGAGTTTTTAATAACTTAGATAACTAATAGGAAATCAGACCTGTGGCTTTGCTGTAAGATCAAAGCGGACAGTATATAACGCTCCACAAGGGGGAAATGATCATCACGCGACGTCGTAGATGAAGCGATAAATAATCTTTCCGAGCACTAGGCTGGGAAAAATCGCACGGAGCGTTTTATTGTTCGCAAGAGTTGTTATTAGTATTAACTTTACTAACTAGCGACTCCCATCGCGCAGTGAGCTTAAAAACGGCTCAAATCACACAAAACCGTCTAGTGTGTAGATACTAAATCTAATTTAATGATATAGAAATATAATCTAGCAATTTTAGATGCGACAAAGAGCATTTGATTGTCAAGCGGTGTTAAGACACAAAACAAACCAATTTAACCGCTCCCTACAATTTCCACTAACTGAGATCAGCAATTTCCAAAAAGCAAAATATTAATTTAAGAATGCATGCTACAAAAATGTAAATTAAGTCGAAAGAGGACAAAGCATAGTTGGTTTTAAGTGTGGTAAGACTTCGACACGTCTCAAAAGGCAATAGATATATGCACTTATAAATTAAAAAGACAAATTGACAGCAGCAAGAGCCTCTACAACATCTGGCGAAATGCCTTCTGTGGTTTTTGCCGCAATTGCAATATTAGTAGCTGGGGTTTTTAAAATATTGCTCAATTTAATTCGCATTATAGGAATAATATCGCCTAGTTTGGGTGCGTCAAGTATTATTATAATTGATACGTTTGAGACAGAAAGTTGCCTGCTAGATAAAATTTGCATCACTTCAGACAACAGAATTGAGCTGTCAGCATCCTTAAATTGGTGTGAAGTGTTGGGGAAATGCGTACCTATATCGCGTTCACCAGCTGCCGAAAGTAGCGCATCGATTAATGCATGAATTACAGCATCACCGTCTGAATGAGCAAAAGAACCTTTTTCAGAAGCGATTTCTATTCCGCCTAGTACTAATTTCCTATTATATATTAGTCTGTGCGAGTCATACCCTAATCCTATTTTTGCATTCAAACCGAATAAATCGCCTTTATTTGTCAACTTTATGTTACTCTCATCGCCATCGACCATCCGAGGTTCTTCTATAAAACTGAGATAAAGAGCACTTTCGTCTGTATAGTCATCGTTGGTGCGCATTTCAAATGCTCGCTTAATTTTGCTCGTTATAAACCCCTGTGGTGTTTGTACGGTGTAGAATTGTGATCTGTCGCAAATAGAAACCAATGTGTTTGATTTTGCTACTCTAACACTGTCGGAGATCATAACCGCTGGAATGCCTGATCCAAACTTGATGGTCGACTCCATAACACGTGCGATGAGTTGTTTAGATACAAAAGGTCTAGCTGCATCGTGTATGAGTACATATTCGGAGTTAGTTGCATTGAGAGCGCATTCAACTGACGCGCAACGCGAAGCGCCACCTGAGACTATTATCAGCTTTTCTTGAGGGATCGAAGATAGGATGTCCCTACATTCTGTTATGTTCTGAGTTGCTATTATTATTTTGTTGATGTCCGTGACATTTATAAAGGTTTCAACAGTTCTAAGCAATACGGATATACCGCCGATTTCAAAAAGAAGTTTATCTATGCCTGCCATTCTGCTAGATTTCCCAGCGGCAGGAAGTATTACGTCAAACTTGTTGTTCATTTTAATTAACCTTATGTTTTGTTATGAGTATAAATTAGAAAATACTTTAGAGCATATCATTCAATTGCATCTAGGAAATTACCAGTGTTAAGCAAGCATGGACATATTATTATATTAAGGAATCTAGATGCTTGTTAGTTTGATACAGTTGTTGCAAATGGATGCATAAAGAATATACCGTGCTATAATATTACACTTTCATATAGAGAATCTGCTCGCTCTTTTGATACATTACCAGTAGGCACTTCTAGCACTTTAAAATTTGCTACCTTATCGCCAAATCTTATGCTAATAATATCGCCTATATTAACGTCTTTAGATGGCTTAGCAGGTTTTCCATTTATAGAAACCCTGTTTAAGTCGCAAGCATCATTAGCAACGGTGCGGCGCTTGATGATTCTTGATATTTTTAGGAACTTATCTAATCTCATGAAATAAGTATACTATTAATATATAGAATTTGCAACTTTATTGACAAGCAAAAGATAAGACAATACTAATTTTGAATGCTTAAATGCTATAGTAGAAAAGTAAACATTTGGTTGCTAGCAAGTAGCGCAGAAATGTGAAAATTTTAGTTAATTGCTGAAATATCATATTTTTTGCAAATTTCTCTTGACAATTACCGAATGAAATAATAACATATACTTATTATGACAACACAAATCAATTTTTATCGCGCATATTTCTTTTTTTGGAGCTACTTTAGGTAGTCCAATTTAGTCATGCGATAATTTTTGTAAACTCATATTTTATGGAAAGGTAGAGATCGCAGTGATGCGGTCTTATTTTTTTGTATAAGCATAGTAAAGCAATGCAATAGTAATTATTAACAAGAGAGTTCAAATTCTCTTGAGGAGACACTATGATTCTCGTTATAAAAAACGATAGCCAAAAACGTCAATTAGACAATTTGGTTTCATGGATTAAAAGCTTAGGGCTTAATGTATATATGAGTCGCGGCGAAAACTCAACTATTCTAGGGATAATCGGCGACACATCCTTAGTTGACGTTGATCTTATCCGCTCATTGGACATAGTAGAAACCGTCAAACGGATCAGTGAGCCATATAAAAAAGCGAACAGGAAATTCCATCCTGATGACACTATAATAGAGTCATCTAGTGCGCGCTTTGGTGGAAAGAAT
Source organism: Christensenellaceae bacterium (assembly GCA_031278175.1). Classification (GTDB taxonomy): domain Bacteria; phylum Bacillota; class Clostridia; order Christensenellales; family DTU072; genus JAITLB01. The sequence goes on along the minus strand of JAITLB010000204.1, from coordinate 2,856 downwards.
TTTGCGGTTATAGCAGGACCTTGTTCGGTTGAAAGTGAAGAACAAATTGTATCAATAGCAAGAGATGTAAAAAAAGCAGGTGCTACAGCACTGCGAGGCGGAGCATTTAAGCCACGCACATCGCCGTATGCCTTCCAAGGGCTTAGAGCCGATGGCTTAAAGCTGTTATTAGTAGCAAAAGAAGTAACAGGGCTTCCTATAGTTACTGAAATCATGAGTGTTACTCACTTAGACTTGTTTAGAGATGTTGACATAATACAAGTAGGTGCTCGCAATATGCAAAATTTCGAGTTGCTGAAAGAACTAGGCAAACTTGATGTTCCTATACTACTTAAGCGTGGATTAGCTAATACAATTGAAGAGTGGATAATGAGCGCAGAGTATATTATGTCAGAAGGAAACGCGAGAGTAATTTTATGTGAGCGCGGGATTAGAACATTTGAGCATTATACTCGCAACACGCTAGACTTGTCAGCTATTCCATTAATCAAAGAGTTAACGCATTTGCCAGTAATAGTTGATCCATCACATGCATCAGGACTTGCTCGACTTGTTGCGCCTCTCTCACTAGCTTCAACGGGAGTAGGTGCGGATGGTCTCATAATAGAAGTTCACAACAACCCCGAGAAGGCACTTTGTGATGGTCCACAGTGTATTAGACCACAGCAATTTTCCGATATAATGGATCGCATCAGAGTTATTCTCCCGCTTGTAAATAAGGAGATGTGTTTTTAGTAATGAACATTGGGATTATAGGATTAGGTTTAATAGGCGGAAGTATAGGACGCGCACTAATCAAGAAGACAGATCATATCGTATATGGCTTTGATATATCCGAGGACGTTATGCTTAAGGCTGGTTTTTTTCCAGCAATGCATTATCCATTAACCGAAGATCAATTTGGCATATTAGATGTGTTGATTGTAGCACTAACACCGAAAGCCGCAATCAAGGTTTTAGAGGATGTCTCACCTAAATTGAGTGCTAACGTCATTGTTGCTGATGTCGCAGGTAACAAAGCGAAAATATTGACTAAAATGAGAGCACTCGCAAAAGAATATCCTGAAATAGCCTATATTGGAACCCATCCCATGGCAGGTAGAGAGTATTACGGAATCAATCATGCCATTCCAGGATTGTTTGAGCGGGCTTCGGCGCTTGTTATTCCAGCAGGGGCAAATATTCATTTGCTGGCTTTATACAAACAGTTATTAATGGACATTGGTTTTTCTGATATAGTTATAACTAAGGAGAATATTCATGATGAGATTATTGCCTATACGTCACAATTGCCACATTTGATTTCGTCAAGTTATATTAAATCACCACTAGCACAAAGACATGACGGTTTTTCGGCAGGGAGTTTTAGGGATCTGTCGAGAGTTGCTAGGCTTAATCCTGGTATGTGGACGGAACTTATGCTAGAGAATAGTCAAAATCTTACTAGAGAACTAGATTTTTTCATACAGAAACTTAATGAATATCGAGATGCCATAGTCCTCTCGGACGCAGAGAGATTGCACCAATTACTGCTTGATGGTACAAACATTAAAGAGAATATAGACAAAGCGTCTAGAGAATATAAACGAAAATTGCAAGAGGTGCTTATATGAAAGAAATAGTTGTAAGTACGTTATCAAAATCTTATCAAGTTAAACTAGGTGAGAGTATATTAGGCGATATAGGGGATGCTATCAAAGGTGTAATATCGCCACAGAAAATAGCAATCATTACTGACGCTAATGTGCAATGTCATTACGGGCAAAGCGTAAAGCAATCACTAGAAAAAGCGGGATTTTCCCCTATAGTGCATGTTATTACGCCTGGCGAGGGTAGCAAAACACTTAGAGTAGTAGAAGAAATTCTAAAAAAGCTAGCCCAATTAGAATTTGCAAGAAGCGATGCGATAGTAGCACTAGGCGGAGGAGTAGTAGGTGATATTGCAGGTTTTGTAGCTTCAATATACAAGCGAGGCATAGAATTTATACAGATCCCATCGTCACTGCTTGCTATAATTGATTCATCAATTGGTGGCAAGACTGGTGTAAATTTAGATGAAGGGAAAAATTTTGTTGGTGCGTTTTATCAACCGTCATTAGTCTATGCTGACATGCGAACTCTCGACACGCTACCAGAACGAGAAGTGACAAACGGGTTAGGAGAGATGATAAAATATGCGATCTTGTCTAACTCAAATCTATATGAGATGCTTAAAAAAGGCAACGCGCTCACGCTTGGGGCGATAGAAATATGTATAAATTACAAGGCAGATATAGTATCAAAAGATGAGCGAGAATCGAAGTTAAGGAAATTATTAAATTTAGGACACACATTTGCACACGCTATCGAGAAGCTATCAAAATACAATATAGCACATGGATATGCTGTGGCAATGGGAATAGCTTTAATTAGTAATGCATGTTATAGAAATTCGATTTTAGCTAAAGAGAGTTGCGACAAGATTTTAGATTTACTATTGCAATACAATCTGCCTATTGAGTCGAATTATCATATAGATGACCTCATAGAGGCTGCGCGTGGCGACAAAAAGAACGATGGTAAAAAGATTTCATTTATAGGGATTCGAGAAATAGGTGATTGCGATATATTTGAATTGGATCCTGGTGAGTTTAGGAGGTTCATGCTATGTTAGTTGATTTGTATCCCTCATATATGATGGGAACTGTCGATATGATACCATCCAAATCTTATTTGCATCGCATTTTGATATCTGGCACATTATCTAACAGTGCTACATTAGTGTTAGGCAAGTCGCAATGTGATGATGTAGGCGCAACTATAATGTGCCTTAAACAAATGGGTGCAAGAATTAAAGAGGTTAACCAAGGTTATATA
>JAITLB010000126.1 GCA_031278175.1 Christensenellaceae bacterium | reverse complement strand
ATTTGCTACAAATGGAATGTATGGAGTTGTTAATTATATCGTTGTGCGCGGTGGCAAGGTGATCGGTTCAGAAAACTATCCAGTTAATGAGGCTGGTAGTGCGCAAGATATTTTATCAAGTTATATTGTGCAGTTTTATGAAAAAAACCCTATTATCGCAAATGAGGTATTATTATCGACTAAACTTTTATTCGAAACGGAGCTTAAAAACTACTTATCGGCTAAAAAGGGATCCGCTGTTGTTGTAACTACTCCTAAAACAGGTTCTAAATTTGAGCTTGTCAAGATGGCATCTAAAAATGCAAAAGAACATCTCGACAACTCAATTATCAAAATAACGAATAAAGAAACATTGACAAAAATCGCGGCAGAAAAATTAAAAGAGGCTTTATGTATCAATGCCGATCTCAAGCGCGTAGAATGCTATGATATTTCGAATATCAGTGGTGTAGATAAAGTAGCTAGTATGGTCGTGTTCATTAATGGCGAGCCAGCTAAAGAAATGTACCGCCGCTTTAAAATTAAGACTGTGGCTGGGATTGATGATTTTGCGTGTATGAAAGAAGTTATTACGAGGCGAGTAGCTGAATTTTCTTCAAACGATACCAGTTTTTCTGATCACCCTAATCTTGTTGTAATAGACGGTGGTAAAGGTCAACTTTCATCGGTTTGCGATATTCTATTAAGCCACGGAATTAATGTAATCGGTTTAGCAAAGCGCGAAGAAGAGGTATTCACTCCACATGCAACATCGCCTATCATTTTGGAACGCAATTCACCTGAGCTATCGCTCTTACAACGCATACGTGATGAAGCACATAGATTTGCAGTGACATATCACCGCATTTTGCGTCGCGAACGTCAAACAAAATCTAATTTAATAAATATCCCAGGAATAGGGAAAAATCGAGCCCGAGCATTACTCACACATTTTAAGCGCATTGAAAATATCATTGTGGCATCTGTTGAAGATATATGCATGGTATCTGGATTTAGTGAGAGTATCGCTAAATCTGTTTATGAACACTTTACTAAAGAACGAGAAATCATGAGAGGAAATAAATGAAATATAAAATGATCGTATCCGATCTAGATGACACGCTACTACGTGACGATCTTACTTGTGACCCAAGACTTAAAGACATCATAGCACGCTACACTGCTTCAGGTGGTAAATTTGTGATTGCGACAGGTCGTATGACATCGTCTGCCGTGCCTTATGCTAGACAACTAGAATTAACAGGAGAAATTATAACATATCAGGGCGCACGCGTCTCTGATATTGTAACAGGACAAATATTTTCAGAAATTGCAATACCATATCAAATACTGGCAAAGGTTTTTAGATATCTATATGATAACGATATTTATCACCAATTGTACCACAACGATCGCATTTTAGTAACTGAAATTACTAAAGAGAGTCTAATGTATTCAAACTTCATAACATGCGACTTTCTCCAGCTGGGAATACCATTGTACAAGTATGTTGAAGAAAATAAACTCAATGTTTTAAAAGCACTAGTTGTCGATTTGCCCGATAAAATAGACGGGCATATTGCTCGCTTAAATGAATTGTTCAGTAGCGACTTGATAATTAATACTTCGAAAAAGTGGATTGTTGAATTGATATTAAAATCTGCTGGTAAAGGTGTTGCTGTAGACCAATTAGCACAAAAATATGGTATTGATAGATCTGAAGTTATCTGCATCGGCGATAGTGCTAATGATGTCTCTATGATTACATATGCAGGACTAGGCATTTGCGTTGCAAACGCATCAAAAGCCGCGCTTGATGTCGCTCAATATATAGCACCATCTAATAATGACGGTGCTGTTGAACATGTAATCGAAAAATTTGGTTTTATATAATCAGATTAAATAAATTATATCGCGTCATTATATTGACAAACATTAAGCAATACTATATATTATTTGTATGCTCTCAAATTATGGGTTAGTAATTAATCCTTAAAGATAGTTAATAACAACTATATCCCGCAAATTTAGTATAACTATTGCAAGTAGCATACCACAATACGTCAACGTGGATCTGTTAGTAGTGTTTAGTCTAAATCGCGCACATGGTTAATAGACATTGGCCTATTCAATTGTTCAGCGTGCACAACTAACATTAAGCATATTTGTAGTTTGCAAATGTTAATCCAAAGCTTTAACAGATCTGTCATTGCTTAAATTAATTAGTGAATTTTAATACGGGTTAATAATATTCGTTAGGCAAATATCACACTTACGCTCTAACACTCTTTAATAGAGCATCGCAAGCTTTGCAAATAGATGCTACAGTGTGTCTTACAATATTGGTGAAACTTGGCATAATTGTTAGCGCTCAAATGCCTCAAAAACGCAAAGCAGTTAAGCGTAGCATAATATCCCTATGGTGACAAGCAAATCATATGATAGCAAATGTTTCCCTGCTACAGAGCAAATTAGAGGCAATGCCGAGGTCCATAAATACTTACGATTACAAATTGGCATTAACTTTCTAAGTGTAGAACCAACAAAATAACACTCATACAAGACAAGCCATTTCGATGGTATGTCAAGATTTAAAATTTAAAAATATCAAGCGCTCTCTTAGATATCATAAAAGGGCGGTAATGTATATACTAATTGCAATGCAATGCCTGCGATGCGCGAGACTTGCGCGAGATTTGCGACACAGACACAAGCTAATATGACAAAATCTAATTAAGCGTGGTTTGTGAGTGAATGTGAAATCAAGTCACTAAAATAATTTAATTACTTAAAAGGCAGTAGTTATGACAAACAAACAAGACACTACAATCTCAATATCAGTCACAGAAAACGACTTTATAAAGGCGTGTTCATTATCGCCAATATATTCGTCACATAAGGATTTGACATTTAGTTCACGTACAACAAATCGCCCTAGTTTCATACTAGCAGGCTGGACAGATCATTTCTCAAGCAATCGCATACAGGTGTTTGGTAGAACAGAAATGACATATTTAGATACATTGCCTAGTACAATTGCAAGCGAAAGACTTGATTGGCTTTGCTCGAAAAAAGTACCTTGCATAATCATATCAAGAAATATAAAGCCACCCGAAGCACTGTTGATTGCTGCAAAAAAATATGATGTGCCTCTGTTCTCATCTAAAAATTTGACTCCTAAACTCATTCACGGTCTATTTACTTATTTAAATGATCTGTTAGCACCAACCGATACACTTCATGGCGTATTACTTGATGTATTTGGCATAGGAGTTTTAATTACTGGCAAAAGCGGAATAGGGAAAAGCGAAACAGCACTGGAATTAGTGCATCGTGGCAATCGTCTAGTCTCAGATGATATAGTAGATATAAAGAACATCAGTGGATCTCTCTATGGAACATCACCAACTATCACCTCGGAAATGATGGAAGTGCGTGGTCTTGGAATCATGAATATTCGCGCCGTATATGGAATCGGTGCCGTTTTAAAAAGAAAACGTATTCACGTGGTAATTGAACTAGAAGAATGGGATAACTTTAAAGACTACGTCCGAACAGGTGGTACACATTATACAGCAAAAATATTAGGCGAGGAAATACCTCGCTATGTGATTCCAGTTATTCCAGGCAGAAATATTGCAATTCTAATTGAAGCTGCAGTAAGTGATTTCAGATTAAGAGAAGAAAGTTATAATCCTCTCGATGAAATAGATCGACGCATGCATTATCTAGATACTTAAAAATGATAATGCTTTTATAACTAATTTCACAATCAATTATACTTATAAACTTATTTTTGCGTTGGGTAACAAACTATTCGATTTGCACGGTGTCTTAGAATAGAAGAAAATGAGATTAATTTAAGCGCACGAACTATTAAATGAATTTTCTTAAAAGGCATATTGTAAAAGTCTTTTTGT
>JAITLB010000062.1 GCA_031278175.1 Christensenellaceae bacterium | reverse complement strand
ATATTTTATATACTAGTGTTTTGAAATATGAAAAAGCCTCAAATTCTATCTAAAAATTCAAATATCTACACTGCAAAGCGCAAATTCGATCCGCTTTGAATTTTAATAATGACAATTTGCATACATTCTATTTGCTCTATAATTTTCACTATTGATTTTAGTGAGTTATAGTGATATAATATATTCGAGGCGATTTTGTGTCATTTTTTCATTCGATTTCTAACAAGTTATATTAAGAAAAAAAATATACTTATTGTTTCGAATGCTAATTTGTGCAAAATTTGATGGCTTGTTGTGCTGACAAGCACTCAGCTCTCTCCCTTTATTTATTGTTGTATCTATAACAACAAACTAACCAGTTATTCAAATTCGATAAGGAGCATTTATAATGTCATTCATTAAACGCTATTTAACTACTATTGTGGCTGTAATAGTCATACTTGCTATCGTCACAGTTGGCATGATTTACTCTATACTTCTATTAAGCAAAAAGGAAACTACAAAAAGAGCTTTTATAATGGTTACCCCTTTAACTGGAGGTGGTCTCTATGATTCCGAAACAGGCGAAGAACTATGGGATCCATTCCCTTTTGACGTTGATATGTCAAATATATATCTCACAATGGGGAAAATCCTTGCGGTCCAAGAAGATTTAGATACTCTAATGGGCATCATTGACCCACTAATCATAGGTGATATGGAGAATTCGATATTCGGCAAACTAGCAATGGATCAATATGGTAACAGTATAAATAAAAACATAAAACCGTCAAACGATCTCGATCCTGCAAAAACAGATTTGTATTATGGAGCAATGGGTGCTAACAAAGCAATGATGACGGAATTATCTACAATTTACGGTGAAAAATGCGATGTCAAAATGTTCAATTACGATTGGCGCCTTTCAAATGCACATAGTGCCGACCTTCTAGAAGAATTTATACGTGAAAATGGTTATACTGAAGTTATTCTAGCATCACACAGCATGGGCGGTGTAGTAGTATCTAGATATCTTTCAAAATCTGAAGAGAATCGGCAAAAGGTCAAGGCATTTTTGCCTTTTTCGGCACCATTTCTAGGTTCAATAGACGCACTTAAGTATCTAGAAGATCTCGGTGGATTTATTCAAGCCTTGCTTTCATCAGTTGGTGGAATTAATTACGACAAAACGACTAACACTCTCAATATAGCCACAATAAGTATTAAACTAAACCCATTGTTGAATTATTTGCAAGAATTTATTCGTAGTTGCCCATCAATTATCCAACTATTGCCATCTTATGAATTCTTTGAGTCCGATCAATATGTTAAGGATGGAACTCCTGGACTAACGTATAATGGAACTGCAATCACGAGCGCTGATGAGTTGTACGATTTTTATACCACACGTGAGTGGGCATATCTAAGAGATGACAAGGGAAATATATTGCTTGACAGTGAGGGAAAACAACAATTAAAACCATATGTCGCCGATTTGAGAAGTTTCCACGATTCCATCTACGTAACTAATTCTGATGGTGAAAAGGTTTTGTCTACTACTCTAGTTGATACATATTATATCGTAGGGCAGGGTCAAAACACACTAATTTATTACTCTTCAAATACAGATCAGCCCGCAACACTCGGAAGTAATTTGCTCGGTGATGGAGTTGTTCCGTTATACAGTCAAATTGGTGGACAAACAATTGATCTAGTTACAAGAGAAAATCGTTTACGTTTATTCAACGGAACTCATGGTGATACTGGGTCTTGGCTTGTTATCCGAGACACCGTACTCAGCATTCTAGAAACATTACTGTAAATGAGCATGTTGGTATGCGCTCAAATACACTCTAATCAAAATTATCCCAATTTTGAAATGTAGTTTTGTGTCAAATATCAAAACTAGACTATAATTTTTTATTTACTAAAAAGCGATCTTCAGAAAAACGGTCACGCAAGTTGCGTGACCGTTTTTTGTAACCCAAAAAGATAAGTCTTTGAGAGGGAATTCTTAAAAAGACCTAGATAGCATTACCGAATAATCACTAAATTTGAAAAGCTAGCGTACTGCTTAAACGCACTACTAATAAACGCTACATGTTAACTATAAAAATCATGCTTTCATGTCACAAAAAACGCATAGCGATAATGTTTCTAGTTGAGCTAAAATCTTTTATAAGCAAAACACTCAGAAATTTAACCAATAAGTAATCTAGTAATACTTGTTTGTACAGCAGTATTTCTAGCATTTGAAAAGCATTCACACCCACGATACTATGAGAAAAAAACAATTTTACCGATACCATTTTAGACAGTCATTTTGTTTAGACAAGTTATATAGTTTTAAATATGGCTTGTGCTGTCGAGGTTAATGCAAAAGCACATTTCTTTCGGTTGCACATGAGTTTTTCAAACGTTTCTTCGCTATTATGTAATTCCGTACAACTCCTCAGATGCATTTTTTATTGTTTCCGCTGAATAATATTTAGCATATTCTAAAATATCTCGTTCCGAAATCCCGTTTTCTTTTGCATAATAATATACAGCTTTGCAGGCTTCTTCGTCCCATAAATACTTATTACACAACTCCAAAATTTGTAAAACAATTTTGTTCTCATTGTTAATCACACATCTTGGTTTATATAATATACATTTACTTTTACCAAGTTGAATTCCCTCTTTCTCATGCTTTCTTTATTTGTAACAATCTCAAAGACAGATGCCATCTGCCTTGTCTCGCCCATTGCGTTTAATAATCCTATACCTGTATAAAAACCGATTGTATTACCGTTTTCTTTAAGATATTTTTTTTTCTATAACCTTTCTCGGGTTGAGTAAACATTTTCCCCCAAAGTTGTCCGAAGGAATATAGTACAAAGTCTTGCTATAACGTACTAGTTTTCCTTCCCCAATAGCTTTTCGGATACATTGAAAAATATACAGAGGAGAATATTCAGGCAATGCCACTCTGATTTCGTTGAGGAGGATCGGTTCATCGACACCAAATATTTCCTCTAACCTACCTAAAATATTCATTTTAATTTCTCCTAAAATCTTGTATAGTATGTGCTACAACCTAACCACATCATGCACAATTTATCAAACATACTATGCTACTATTTTTAAATTTATTTATCAAAATTATATAAGGGGTGTTGCCGTATAAGACCTTTCGCCTTCAGTGACGCAAAGGCATCTTGAATAACCCTGCGAGTGACGTGCAATCTGTCCATGCCATCGGTCTGTGTGCTTGTTGGACGCATCTAACCTCAACACTTCTTCTATCAAAGCACGCTTGCTTTGGTGGTGCTTTGATTATTTTGGCATCAATCGAATGCTCATCGCCAGGCGGCAGAATGATTTTGAAAACATCTCCGTCAAGCAAATGCGGGGCTTACCAGGAATGTCAATGCTGTATTCCCACAATCCAGCTGCCGTTTTGCTTGAAACATTCGCGATGTATAAGACCTTTCTCCTCTGTGACACAAATGTGGTTTGAGTAACGCTGCTAGTGACGTGCAATGTGTCCATAGCATCGGTCTGTGTGCTTGTTGACCGCATTCTACCCTCAACACTTCTTCTATCAAAGCACGCTTGTGCTTTGGTGGTGCTTTGGTGGTGCTTTGATTATTTTAGCATCAATCGAATGCTCATCGCAAAGCGGCAGAATGATTTTGAAACATCTCCGTCAACCAACTGCGGGAATTTAGGACACAAGCTGTTCAACAAGTAGGACATAATCAATTGAGGGCATTACAGCATAAACAGAATTGTTATAACGGATTACTAGTCTAAATGTAAAAAAGCAAGTCTGGTATGACTTGCTTCTTTCCTAAACTGACTTGATATTGGATTAGTTAACTATAATATTCAGTAGTTTATATTAAATAACTGAAATGGATTTCGGCTAAAACCGTTGCTTTAAAATTTCAAGCAAAGCGTTTTTTGCATCATTATATGCTATATTTTCATATAGTAATACATACAAATTTCCAGTGTAATCTCCTTCATGAGCATTGTTTTCTATAATTTCTAAAAGGAGTTTCTTAATATCAATATTGTCTGATGCGGAACGGTTATACTCGCTTACTTTTCTAGCTTCACGTACGTCTCTAACAAGCGCTCTAAACGCATCGTCAAAACAGATGTACGGGAACAGTTTATAAATATCGTACACGTGTCGGACGTTTCAAGCGTGACGGTGGCGACATTTGGTGGGTAGGCTTGCGCGAGGACAAACCCCTTTTGGCATTGCAGCGCAATTTGTCGGACAGACTTTCTACCGCAGGATTCGCACTTGAAAGCAGGAAATTCAGCCCACATATTACGCTCGGCAGAGAGGTTTCAACAAGAGTTGAGCCGTGGTGGATAGAAACATTTGGCGAAATGGTGAACAGTATAGAACTCATGAAATCGGAGCGGATAGGCGGAAAACTGAC
>JAITLB010000005.1 GCA_031278175.1 Christensenellaceae bacterium | reverse complement strand
TGTGAATTGTACCGTTAAATCTTAGTATTACTACTCGCTTCTTCGTTTTTTTATTCAAGATATTTTCTAATTTTTATTTTTTATGTCTTCTCTTTAATATGCAGTTGTCAAGGTGCCATATTTTACGCCAGCGGCGTTTTTTGGTGGGCTGGGGTGGACTCGAACCACCGACCTCGCGCTTATCAGACGCGTGCGCTAACCGGCTGTGCTACCAGCCCATGCCAGGCTTTTGCTTATTTAGCTATTGCTACGCTTACATTCGATTCTGCTTTTAAAGGCTAAAAGACCGTTTGATGTCAATCTTTTCGCTTCTATGTGGTGGAGATAAGCGGATTCGAACCGCTGACCCCCTGCTTGCAAAACAGGTGCTCTACCAGCTGAGCTATACCCCCGTAGAACCGTTGAAAAACGTGCTTGACTATAATAACACTCCATTTAGATTATGTCAAACGCTTTTGAGCACATTTTTAAAATTTTTTTCGATCTTTCCTCTTTATTTGGATAAATTCTCTAACTTAAGCATAGGAATTATTAAACTGCACTTGCTTACATCTAAAACCGCTCGTTCAACTTGTAACTCATCAAAATTAACTATTAAGAGTTTTGCTTGCATGCGCTTGGTATAAATTCAAAACTCAATCCCACGACTGTATAAACTGACTGCTTTCTTTGCACGCGCTTTTACAACATCAAAAATATCTCTAGTTAGAGTTTATTGAGTCGCTTAATAATTTGCTTGTCGCGCCTTATAGTCTGTAATTGTGTATAAGAGTTGTCACTTTTCTATCTAGTTTGCATTAGCGCAAATCTATATAGAAACTTTTTTAATAGCGTTAGTCTTTTTATTTACATCTCATAAAGCCCTTTAAAACAGATAACATTTACACAACCTATTAAACAGTTTAGAATATGCGTTACGCTTGCGTTAATATTTAACGCGCACTTTTGCGCTTATCTTCATGTAGCGTTTTGCTCTCACATATATGAATCTTATTATAGTGCCTAGGCATTTTTGTTTTTGCAAACTTCGACATTTTACATCCGTTGCAAATTCTTCCCCTTTTTTAGAAAAACTGATATAGAGTGCTTGCACGCTTAAAGGCTTTATGTTATAATTATTTTAGCACTCTAGATATGAGAGTGCTAATTTTAATATTAATGACAACATGGAGGTAATACATGAAACTAAAGCCCTTGTTCGATAGAATAGTTATTCAACACATCGAAGCTGCTGAAGCGACTGCAAGCGGCATCCTTTTACCGAGCAAAGCACAAGAGAAACCACAAACCGCAAAAATTATTGCAGTAGGCACAGGTGGTCTTGTCGATGGAAAAGAGATCAAAATAGAGGTTAAACCTGGTGACACTATACTGTATAGCAAATATGCAGGTTCTGAATTTAAAATAGATGGCGAAGAATATGTTATTATAAAGCAAAACGACATATTAGCCATCGTTGAAGACTAATTTAAAAGGAGGTATAAAATATGGCAAAACAATTTAAATACGGAGAAGATGCTCGCAAAGCACTCGAAACTGGCGTAAACACTATGGCTAACACCCTAAAGTTAACATTAGGCCCAAAGGGGAGAAATGTTGTGTTAGATAAGAAGTTTGGATCACCACTCATAACTAACGATGGTGTTACTATCGCTAAAGAAATTGAATTATCTGACCCATTTGAGAACATGGGTGCGCAATTGATTAAAGAGGTCAGTGTTAAAACAAATGACGTTGCTGGTGACGGCACAACAACAGCCGCCCTGCTAGCACAAGCAATCATAAGCGAAGGACTCAAGAACGTAGCAGCTGGTGCTAATCCAATGGAATTGCGCCGTGGTATTTTAAAAGCAAGTGAAATTGCTTGCGATGAGTTAGTTGCTATAAGTCTTCCTATAACCGATAAAGCATCCATAGCATCGGTCGCATCTATTTCAGCTGGCGATGAAACTGTTGGCGAACTAATCTCAGATGCTATTGAAAAAGTAGGAAAAGACGGTGTTATCACCGTAGACGAAAGCAAATCAATGAAAACCGAATTGACGGTAGTTGATGGTATGCAATTTGACAGAGGTTATGTTAGCGCGTATATGGCAACTAATCCTGACAAAATGGAAGCCGAATTTGACAATCCACTTATTCTTGTAACAGACAAAAAAATAAGTTCTATTCAAGACATATTGCCAGTTTTAGAGCAGATTATAAAAACAGGACGCAAATTTGTTATTATCGCTGAAGATATTGAAGGTGATGCATTAAGCACACTAGTAATCAACAAGTTACAGGGTCGCTTCTATTGCCTCGGTATTAAAGCACCTGGATTTGGTGATCGCAGAAAGGCAATGCTTGAAGATATTGCAATACTAACTGGTGGACAAGTAATCAGCGAGGAACTCGGATTTGATATAAAAGAGACACGCTTAGATCAACTAGGACAAGCAAAACTAATTCGCGCTGGCAAGGAAAATACAGTTATTGTCGGTGGTGCTGGCACGTCTGACGCAATATCAGCAAGAATTAAAGCCATCAAGGCACAAATAGCTGAAACCACATCTGATTATGACAAAGAAAAACTGCAAGAACGCTTAGCTAAGCTTTCAGGTGGTGTTGCTGTAATCAATGTCGGTGCTGCTACAGAAGTTGAAATGAAAGAGATGAAACTACGTATAGAGGACGCTCTCTCCGCTACTCGCGCAGCTGTCGCGGAAGGAATAGTTCCTGGTGGTGGAATAGCATTATTGTCTGTTGCTGGCAAGGTTATTAAAGAGACCTCAACATTTGCAGGCGATAGAAAAACTGGAGCAAAAATTGTCGTAAAGGCTTTAGAATCTCCACTCCGTCAAATCGCAGAGAACTGCGGAATAGATGGCGGTGTTGTTGTTGATACAGTTAAGAGATCGAAAAAATATGGTTTTGGATATGACGCACAAAAAGACTCTTTCTGTGATATCGTAAAAGCTGGTATTACTGATCCTACAAAAGTGACGCGTAGCGCTCTTGCTAATGCCGCTAGCGTTGCTGCAACATTGTTGACAACAGAATCCCTTGTTGCGGACATCCCCGAGCCTCCAGCACCCGCTATGCCTCATGGCGGTGGCGGTATGGATGGTATGTACTAATATTGTACAATACAAATACTGTAAAACTTCTAATCATTTTATGTACCTCGGAGCTCCCCACAATACTGTGGGGAGTTTTTTTTTGTTGATTATTGTTTTAAGGCTTTCTTAATTTGCTCCGTTTGCCTATTTTGCGCGTGCGCAGTTTTACTAGAGTTTCTAGGTGTTGTGTCTGTGGAAACATATCATATGGTTTAACATATACGACTTCAAACGTCTCCGACATTAGAGACATATCACGAGTCAATGTTGGAGGGTTGCATGAAATATAATAGATCTCAAAGGCCTGAATCTTAGATGTTTCGACAAGCGCCTCAGTTATACTCACTGCCAGTCCTTTTCGCGGCGGATCTAATATCACTTTGATGTTCTCGCGTTTTGATTCTAGCAGTGTTTTTAACAGTTGTGGCAATTTTTCTGCAATGTCGCCACAGATGTTAGTAATTGTTAAATTGTTGTTCTTTGCTAATTTGTTTGCGTCTTCTATCGCTGATGGCTCTATCTCAATATTATAGACACTAGCCCCCGCTTTAGCGCAAAGCGCACCAATTAACCCGACACCTCCGAAAGCATCAATTACTGTTGGCTGTGCTACAGCCATAATATCTGCTACTAGATCATTAAACATTTTCTCGCGTATGTTGTCATTAACCTGAAAGAAAGAATGAGGTCCTAATTCTAGAGTGATTCCTGACACATTTATCGGATATGTTGCTTTAGATGCTTTTATAAATGTGTCGCCCATAACGACATTATTATGTTGTTTGTTTATAGATATATATACTGTTACTTTCTTAAATGCTCTTTTTAGCTCGTTTATAAACACATTTATGTTTTCGACGGTATCGCCATTGATAACTAGCGCTACTATCATAACACCGTCTACGTAGCGCACTACAAGGTGTTTTAGTAACCCTTTCTTGGTTTTTTCGTTATATATGGTTTGGTTTGTGTCTTGTGCGAATTTCCTTGTTATAGCTAAAACCTTAGATCCCCACCCCGCATGCAGAAAGCAATTATAAATCGACACAATATTATGTGTTTTCTTTTCATAGAATCCTAGTATCGGTTTATTCCGCACTTGCCCAAACGGCATTTGCAATTTGTTTCTATAATGCAACTGGTCTGAGGACGCGACTGGTGTCGGAATTGGTTTTGTATATCCAGCGTTTTTTCTAAGTATTGTAGCTAGTGCGTTTTTCTTGAATTCTAACTGCTTTGCATATTTCATATGCATTACATCACAACCACCACATTCGCCAAACAAAGGACATATCGGCTTTTGTCTGTCCGTTGACTCTAAAATGATTTTGTTGAGCTTTGCTCTAACTATGTTTTCTCGAATTGATGTGACTTCTACTTCACATATCTCGCCCGTAAGCGCGTCTGGAATGAAAATCGTGTAGTTGGGAAGTCTTACTATCCCATCACCACTCATTCCTATGTCGTTTATATCTACCGTTAATACTTGTCCAATTTTCATGTTGGAATATTCCTTGATTTTAATGGCTTGCTATTAACAGCTTTTTCCTTCTATGTTCGCTTCCATTTTTCTGATCTTCTTTTTCTATCTTTTATATTAACAGAATTTACACCACGCGCACTAGCACTTTAATCAGTGCTTTGAGCACTGGCTTTGATTAGATTAAGATCTCAATAGTCTATACTAGACGGCTAAAGCTCATGTTAGTTGCGTTTGCGTTAAGTTGGCACGGCTCGATTAATATATGATTATATCTTAACTTAGCTCAAGCATGCCTGTATATAGATTGTAATAGCGACCTCTTTCTTTAAGCAATGTATCGTGATTCCCACGCTCTATAATCTCGCCATTTTCTATTACTAATATAACATCAGCATTTCTTATTGTCGATAATCTATGGGCTATTATAAAGACTGTACGCCCTTGCATCAGTTTGTTCATGCCGCGCTCAATTATCTTTTCTGTTCTTGTGTCTACGGAGCTAGTGGCTTCATCTAGCACGAGAACGGGCGGGTCGGCTACCGCTGCGCGTGCAATGTTTATTAATTGCCTCTGCCCTTGAGAGAGATTTGAACCATCACCTGTGAGGACTGTATCATAACCATTTGGCAGATGTGCGATAAACGAGTCAGCATTTGCTAAGGTAGCGGCGGCATAAACATCTTCATCGGTTGCATCTAAACGACCATATCGTATGTTCTCTCTCACTGTACCAGTAAACAAGTGCGTGTCCTGCAATACCATTCCTAATGAGCGTCTTAGATCTGCTTTTTTAATCTTGTTTATGTTAATTCCATCATAACGTATTTTTCCGTCTGGCACATCGTAAAATCTGTTAATTAGATTTGTTATTGTAGTCTTTCCTGCACCCGTTGAACCAACTAGTGCAACTTTCTGACCAGGTTTTGCAAACAGCGATACATTATTTAGTACTGTTTTTACCCCATCGTAAGAGAATGTAACATCCTCAAAGCAAACTTCTCCCTTAAGCTCTACAAAAGTCGTTGTACCGTCTTTATGCGGGTGTTTCCAAGCCCACTTGTCCGTGTGTTCCTTAGTTGGTGTTACATTTCCATCTTCATCTATTTCTGCATTTACTAGAGTCACATAACCGTTATCTTTTTCTACGGGGAGATCAAGGAAATTAAAAATGCGCTCCGCACCCGCCGTTGCGCCTAGTATCGCATTAAACTGTTGAGCTACCTGACTTAATGGCATTGAGAATTGTCGTGCCGCTGGAACAAATGCGATCATGATGGCGATCCCGTCTTTCATGTCTACACCTAAGAGATCAAAATAAACTAAAAGACCTCCTGCTATTGCTATCAATACATAACTAACAAATGATAAGTTGTTCATTACTGGCATTATTACATTAGCATAGGTGTGTGCTGCAACGGCAGCTTGCCGCAATGATTCGTTTATATTATTAAAATCTGTCTTTACTCGTTTCTCGTGACAGAATATTTTAACTATCTTTTGCCCTTCTATATATTCTTCTACATAACCATTAACCTTGCTCAGCTTTTCTTGTTGTGCTATGAAATATTTTCTTCCCTTTTTGCTCATTTTTGTCACTGTTAGCATCATCACTACTAAAATGACTATTACAAATGTTGTGAGAAGTGGACTGAGTACCATCATTACTGCGAATACGCCAATCACCATAAGCACCGAGTTTATTATTTGAGGTAGCCCCATACTCAACAATTCTCTCAAAACCTCGGTGTCATTGGTGTACAAACTCATTGTTTCACCATTAACATGCTCTGCAAAATATTGTACGTTTAATAACTGCATATGCTCAAACAAGTCGTCACGCACCTTGCGCATTATCCCTGTAGAAATATTCAATGTCAGTCTTCCGTTTAAAAATGTTGAACAAACGCCAGCAAAATATACCGACATTAATATTGCAATGTTAACTAATAGTGTTGACATTACTTCGCTTCCGTCTCTTATCCCCAACATCGATTTTGATACGTCTTTAATAATGTACGTGCCAGCAACATTTGCTGTAACGCTACCTAGTATCGCAAGAATTACTAAACATGCTTGCAGTTTGTATTCGCGCATTACATATCCTAGCAATCTGCGAAGTATTACGGATATCTTCTTGGGATCAAATTTTTTGTTCATTGCTTTTTCCATATTATGCCTCTTGTTGTTGCGAATAATATACATCTTGATAGATTGTATTCGTTTTGAGCAATTCTTCATGTTTGCCAATTGCTTCAATTGCCCCATCCGACATAACAAATATTTTATCTGCATCCATAACCGATGCAATTCGTTGTGCTATTATAATTACAGTCAGTCCTTCCAAATTCTCTTTGATAGAACGTCTTATTTGCGCATCCGTTGCCGTGTCTACTGCACTTGTACTATCATCGAATATTATTATTTTGGGGTTCTTGAGAAGTGCTCTTGCGATACACAAACGTTGCTTTTGACCACCCGAAACATTAACACCTGCTTGTCCTAGTTCAGTATTATATCCATCTGGAAAAGACATTATAAAATCGTGGGCGGCTGCGTTTCTTGCCGCTGTCTCTACTTCCTCATCGGTTGCATTAGGATTACCCCACAGAATGTTTTCCTTTATTGTTGTTGAAAACAACAGGTTTTTTTGCGGAGCCATGGCGATAGCGCTCCTTAAATGCTTTATTGTGTATTCCTTGACATCTCTACCACCAGTTTTTACTGTTCCCGATATCGCATCGTAGAGTCTCGGAATTAATTGCACTACTGTTGTTTTTGCTGATCCTGTGCCACCTATGATTCCAATCGTCTCGCCTGATTCGATCTTGAAATTCATATGCTCTATTACATTGTTAGCATCTTCTCCAGCATATCCAAATGTCACATCTACGAACTCTACCGATCCATCTTCCATAATTAGCGTCTTATCAGCATTTTTATCTGATATATCTGGATTTTCGTTTAATACTTCCACTATACGTCTAAAGGATGCTCTACTCATGATCATGTTAACAAGTATCATTGCCATCAACATTAATGACATCAAAATCATCGCCATGTATTGCATGAACGTCATAAATTGTCCTTCTGTCAATTCATTAGATATTATTTTAGATCCACCAAAGTACATTATAGCAATAAGTACTCCATACATTATAAATTGCATCAGTGGCATTGCCATTACAAATATCTTTTCAGCCTTCTTGTGTGCGTCTAGTATTTTTGCTGAAGTTTTTCTAAACTCCTCTGTTTCGTGGTTTTCTCTTACAAACGTCTTAACAGTGCGTATTGCTGTAAGATTTTCTTGCGTTCTTAAGTTCATCTTGTCGAACATCTCAAAAAGCTTTTCAAATAGTGGCAGAGCTATCTTACCCAACACCGCAACACCTATTACTACTATTGGGATAGCGCATACAAATATCAAAGTCATTTCCGCATCAGTGGACAACGAGACGCTGAGTGCTGTAATGAACATGATTGGTGCTCGCACAGCAACCCTTATTATCATCATAAAAGCCATTTGAACATTGCTTACGTCTGTCGTAACGCGCGTTATAAGACTTCCTGTGCTAAACTTATCTATATTCTTAAATGAAAAGTCCTGGACTTTAGAAAACAACGATTTCCGCAAATTATACGCAAATCCAGTACTCGCGCGCGATGCAAAAATAGCAGACAATGCACCAGCCGCAAGTGACACTACTGCCATTGCTATCGCTATGCCACCATATTTAAATATCGCATTAGTGTCACGACCTTTGATGCCTATATCCATAATATATGACACCATCAGCGGTATTGAAACTTCCAATAACACCTCTACTATAACAGTAATAGGTGCCAGTATGGTTTCCTTTCTATATTTACCAATGTTTTTTAAAAGTTTAGAAATCATATTTTCCTTTATGTTACTTGTTTGCTCACTATATGTGCTCATTAATACACATGTGAGACAAATTTACTATTTTTTATCTCCTCACTGGGCGCACATTATATTGTTTACTAGTGACACTTCTGCCACTTGTATAAAATTTGTGCGTTTTGAGTATATACCTTTTTGCGAAAAAAATCAATCATTTACATATCCTTGCAACACAATCACGATTACACAACAATACTACTAGAAATAAACTAACATGAAAAGCGATGCCGTTTGCTAGGCATTCAACATGTAGCGACTTAACAAAAATAGCGTTTTTCAAACCGCAATCCTTAAAAAGAAAGTGCAAACTGATTTTCAAATTCTTGTAAGTTGATTGCAACCATATTGCTCTTGCAATAAGCATTGTTAGATCGAATTTCTTGTTTGAATACCACACTGTAACAAACTAAAAACGGCATTGCCATTTTTGTTTGCACAGTATAAAACAATAAATACTATCGATGCAAATGCCTATATTTTGATGTTTGTAATTATAGCGCAATAAAAACAACTATTTGTAAACTGCAACGCGTTGCACAACTAGCGGCGCACTAGCAAGAGTCTAAATCTTCTATCAATCATAATAACACACTTTGTTTTTCTGCAAAAATGATCCTGTTTGGGGCTGGATCAGCATTTTTTTAAGGCATAATGACTTTATTTTGATAAAAACCTTGCTTGTTTTATTAAAAGTAGTATAATTATATAGGTTGTCATTACTTAAAAATACTACTGTCTGAGGTGATTATAAATGACTGACTCTAAACACTCATTAACTGAGCGAATCAAAATCAAAATGAATGGAAAAATCAAGCTCTCTAACGAAATAATGAGCTTTCTGCGAGTTGAGGGTGGAGGCGATGTTTATTTGGTATGTGATGGTAGATGCATAATACTCTCAAATCCTGCTGATCGTAACAAGAGTGAACCAAGCGATTTAGAACTTCGTAAACACATAAGTTGTAGCGTTAAAATTGCCAGAAATGGAAACATAACGATTCCTAGTGAGGTGTCCGACCTGTTGCATTTATTTGTAGGCGACAAACTGACCCCAATACGCGAAAGGGATGCCATACTATTGACGGAAAATGCGCCTGTATGCGCACTGCGCATAGTTCAGCAAGCGATGAAAGGAGAAGCGGAAAAGCGGAAGATCAAGGAAGGATCTGACGCGATCGATCTCGTTATGAAATTGCGTTACAAAGAAAAGGAGAAAAAAGATGAAAACATTGATTGACACAACAGTATTGTTCCCCGCCATGTTGTTCCCTAAAAGTGATTCAGCCTTAGCTTACAAAAAGGCCGTATTACCACCCAATACAGCTTTCGTGTGCGATTATGCACTTGATGAATTGCGACATATTTTCAATTTGTATTTTCCAGATAAAATCGCTGACTGTGAGGCATTCATCGAAAAAATGCTTTTAGGTGTGGAGTTTGTGGGGAGACCTAAATCTGATGGTAATAATCAAATTCAAAACGACATGCCACGATTCCGAGCTGCTATTGCGATGAATATTGCGGACGTTGTTTTGTCAAATGATCTGACCCTCGGTACATGGTTATCAGAAAACAAAAAAATTGAAATTAACAAGCCCGACAAGGTCACTAGAAGAAGGCGATCGCAGCCTCAAGACTAATTTTAGAATAGTTACACTACTATATTCTTTAATAATAGCATTTTCTTAAATGCCCTGCGTCCTTTAGCGGACAGCTTGCGCTATTTTGCGCCATTTTTTTAAACAAACACTTGTTTTACTAAAAATTTATTATTTTCATTATGCAAAATCGTTGACATATTCCGAATAAGAGTATATTATATTAAAGCTTGCCTAAACGGACAAGCAAACGAACCTTGAAAAGTGAACATATAAAAAAACGAATAAACACAAAACGGTTGTTTAATAGTCAAAGCACATTAGTGTTTAACTAAAATACAACCAAGAAGCAAAGTTAATTTTTTTGAGGAATTAATAGCTTCATATAATTTACGCTAGTAGATATAGGAAGTTTTAAGTCATGATTGAACTTAAGAGTTTGATCCTGGCTCAGGACG
>JAITLB010000136.1 GCA_031278175.1 Christensenellaceae bacterium | reverse complement strand
TTCTTGTAGAGTGTAACATGACCGACATTATAGAAAGAGTATTAACAGATGACGAAGCACGCGAAATATTGCAAAAGCCGTATGAGCGATGTAATCTTCAACATTTGCTAAATAAAGTTCTGATCCCAGATTTTCAGTTTAGAAACAATCGCATAGAACATAAATTTGATGACTTGTTCGGAAAAATTACAGAAATCGGAGGCTCTAAATCTCTTAATCTGGCTGTTTATGAAGTCAATTTGCAAAAAGATGCATATAAAAGACGCATTGAAATAACCCAACACATGTTTCGCGTTTTGCGTGACTACTTAGAAGAGTATTCTCTTGTAATATTTGATCCAGGTGATGGAACATATAGACTTTCTTTGCTTGTGTGTAGTTTTGAGTATGATGAAGCGTCCTGCAAAATTATTAACACTTTTTCTAACCCGCGAAGATTTTCCTATAGTTTGGGTGTTGGCGCTAAAACAAGAACACCTTTTGAATTTTTGATAAAGAAAGGCATGGTTCGAAACGCGAGCGATCTTTTAGAGAGATTCTCCGTAGAAATTGCAAACAAGCAATTTTATGATGAAGTAGCATTAAAATATACACAATTGGTTGGTGGAGAACGTGCGGGCAAGCACTTTCCTGGCATTTTGAAAATAACAAACACTGCTAACAATGAGTTGTCTGGTAGCATTATGCATGTCTACTTTGCAGTTAGGTTAATAGGAAGAATCGTGTTTTGCAGATTCTTATGTGAAGCAAAAAGCATAAACGGTATTCCACTAATGACCGAAACGCTCTTTACAAAAGATGCTATTCTTGATTCAGATGACAACTATTACCAGAATATATTAGTGCCGTTGTTTTTCGATGTGTTAAATACTAAAAATGATGATAGATCTGAGAAAATAAAGAACGATGAAAGATTTAGGGGAATACCTTATTTAAACGGTGGGTTGTTCAGCCCGCAAATAGATGATGGTTTTATCGATGCTAAAAACAACATGATGCCAGCGCACACCATTCAAATACCCAATTCATGGTTCCTTGAGCTTTTTGACATCTTAAACCAATACAATTTCATAGTAGACGAAAACACTTCCTACGATGTTGAACTGTCTATTGATCCTGAAATGCTAGGTAGGATATTTGAAAATTTGCTAGCAGAAATAAATCCAGAAACAGGTGAGAGCGCTAGAAAGAGTACAGGTAGCTTTTATACACCACGTGAAATTGTAGATTTCATGGTAGACAGCACTCTATTAGAGTATTTAAAAGATAAAACAGCCATACCTGAAGACAAACTAGAGAATTTAATAACATATAATAGGGATGAAAATTTACCTAGACTAACTTTTGATGAAAGAGAAAGTGTTATTAATTCTCTTTTCTCACTGACGGTTTTAGATCCAGCTTGTGGCTCTGGCGCATTTCCTATAGGCATATTACAGAAAATTGTATATGTTTTGCAAGAATTAGATCCGAATGCAGAATTTTGGGTTGATAGAGTATGTAGAGAAGGGGCAGCTTTTTTTAAAGAGGAAATTCGCAAGAAGTTCGAAATTAATGCGTTGGACTATATTAGAAAATTAAGTGTGCTGCAAAATTCTATTTTTGGAGTCGACATTCAACCAATTGCTGTAGAAATAGCCCGTCTTCGCTGTTTTCTGTCATTAGTAATTGAAGAGAAAGTATTAGACAATGAACCTAATCGAGGGATATTGCCATTGCCTAATTTAGACTTTAAATTTATAGCAGCAAATACATTGGTTAAACTTGATGCTGGTGAACAACTAAGTTTTTTTGAAAACCCTTCCTACATGAGTGCACTAAATCGAGTACGTTATGAGTATTTTAACGCTAGTAGCGCAAGACGCGTTGAATTGAAAAGCAAGTTTTATGACATACAGTGCGCCATGATAAATGAAACTGCTAAAAATTATCAAGGACATGCTAGCAAACGTCATGATCAATTGTCAAAATGGAATCCTTTTGAAAACATTATGACTAACTGGTTTGATCCTCTCTTGTCACTAGGAATACCTTCATTTGACATTGTTATAGCAAACCCACCTTATGTGCAAATGCGGAAGTTGCGAGACGAAGATGTCTTAGCCATTATTGGTAATACAAAAAAGCCAGACTATATAACTTTTTCTGCTAGTGGCGACATTTATGTTCTTTTTTACGAACGCGGTCTAGATCTACTCAAGGAGAATGGGATTTTGACATATATTACGAGTAACAAATGGATGCGAGGATATTATGGTATTGTGCTGCGTGATCTTTTTATAAAATGCACAAATCCCATCCGCTTAATTGACTTGGGTGGTGGTAGATTTAAAAGCGCAACGGTGGATACCAGCATTCTCACTCTTCAAAAATCAAAAAACACGCATAAGCTGAAAGGTTCTATTTGTAATGACTCAAATCTAGCACGCATTGTCGAATATGTCAGAAAAAATGAATTTGAAGTCGATTTTGAGATGGGGACTACATGGACAATTTTGAACTCGCTTGAACAAAGCATCAACCAAAAGATCGAGATATTAGGAACACCTCTTAGGCAATGGAACATCAAAACTAATGTCGGCATTTTAACGGGCTATAATGATGCGTTCATCCTAAATCAAAGTCAGAGAGATCATTTCGTTGCACAAGATCCCAAATCAGCCGAAATTATACATCCCATTTTAAGAGGGAGAGATATATCCAAGAGCGGGTATCGGTTTGCTAACATATATGTAATAGCAACACATGATGGATACTATGACGATAATCATAACTATTTCCCACCCATAAACATAGACAACTACCCGCACATCAAAAAGCATTTAGATGGTTTTGGAAAAAAACTTACATGTCGGACAGAGCAAGGTCGTACTCCGTACAATTTGCGCAGTTGTAGTTATATGAGCGATTTTTCAAAACAGAAAATAATATATAGACAAATAGGAACGACTATGGATGCGGTAATAGATGAAAATGGTTATTTGTGTAATCAGAAATGCTACATAATCACAGGTGAATACACAAAATACCTTTGCTCCTTTTTTAACTCGCGCATTTTTAGCATAATAATGAAAAGAGTAGATGTGATAAGTGGCAAAGGTCGCGATTTTATAAATTCTATAAAGGCAATAAAACCAGGTTGCCCTGATCGATATTTCTCTGACGCGGAGTTTTATGCTCTTTACGGGCTTACCGATAAGGAGATACTATACCTTTCCGAGCAAGCGAATACATAGATAGCGGATCAACTGATTGTTGCAAACAAACTAAACCTATCACTGTTTTGAATTAATGAGGATCTTTATAAAGTAGAGCGCAATATGGTCGATATTATAGAAAGAGTATTAACAGATGACGAAGCACGCGAAATATTGCAAAAACCGTATAAGCGATATAATCTCCAGCTTTTGCTTTATAAATTTTTAATTCAAGATTTTCAATTTAGGAACACCCGTATAGAACCCCAATTGGGTGAGTTGTTTGAAAAGATCACTAAAATAGGGTTCTCTAAAACGCTTAATCTGGCGGTCTATGAAGTCATTTTGCAAAAAGATGCGCACGAAAAGCGAATTAAGATCACACAACACATCTTCAGCGTTTTGCGTGAACATTTAGCGGAATATTCTCTTATTATATTTGATCCAGGTGATGGAACATACCGGCTTTCTCTTCTTACGTGTACTTTTGAATATGACGAAAAAGGGTTTAAGGCAATTGGTTCATCGACTAATTTTCGCAGGTTATCGTATAATTTGGGCGATCGAGCGAAAACAAGAATGCCTTTTGAATTTCTAATAAAGAAAGGCAGGCTAAAGGCTGCTAGTGAGCTTTTAGAGCGTTTTTCAGTAGAAATAGTCAACAAACGATTTTATAATGAAATAGTTCTAATGTATACACAGCTGATCGGGGGAGATCGTGGTGGCACTCAACATCCAGGGGTTTTAAAAATAAGAACCTCTAACGATAACGCATTAGTTGCTAACTTTGCTGAGTTTGCAGTTAGACTAATAGGTAGACTCGTGTTTTGCAGATTCTTATGTGAAGCAAAAAGCATAAACGGCATTTCACTAATGAACGAGAACCTCTTTACAAAAGATGCTATACTTAATTCAGATGGCAACTATTACCAGAATATATTAGTGCCGTTGTTTTTTCGTGTTCTAAATACCAAAGAGGATGATAGATCTGAGAGAATAAAAAGCGAGGAAAAATATAGAGGAATACCTTATTTGGGCGGTGGGTTGTTTAGCCGACAAATAGATGATGGTGTTATAGATACAAAAAACAACGTGATGTCAGCGCACACCATTCAAATACCAAATTCAAGGTTCCTTGAGCTTTTCGACATCTTAAACCAATACAATTTCATAGTAGACGAAAACACTTCCTACGATGTTGATTTGTCAATTGATCCTGAAATGCTGGGTAGAATATTTGAAAATTTGTTAGCAGAAATAAATCCCGAAACAGGTGCGAGTGCTAGAAAGAGTACAGGTAGCTTTTATACACCCCGTGAAATTGTAGATTACATGGTAGACAGCACTCTATTAGAGTATTTAAAAGATAAAACTGCAATCCCAGAAGACAAACTAGAGAATTTAATAACATATAATAGGGATGAAAATTCGCCTAGCCTAACTTATGATGAAAGAGAAAGTATCATTAATTCTCTTTTCTCGCTGACGGTTTTAGATCCAGCATGTGGCTCGGGTGCATTTCCTATAGGTGTATTACAAAAAATTGTATATGTCCTGCAAGAAGTAGATCCAAGCGCAGAATTTTGGATTGATAGAGTTTGTAGAGATGGGGCAACTTTTTTTAAAGAGGAAATTCGCGAGAAATTTGAAATTAATGCGTTGGACTATATTAGAAAATTAAGCGTGCTGCAAAATTCTATTTTTGGCGTCGACATTCAACCAATTGCTGTAGAAATAGCCCGCCTCCGCTGTTTTCTGTCTTTGGTAATAGAAGAAAAAGTATTAGACTATGAACCTAATCGCGGAATATTGCCATTGCCTAATTTAGACTTCAAATTTGTAGCAGCAAATGCATTAGTTACCCTTGACGCTGGCGAAAAAATAAGCTTTTTTGAAAACCAATCCCACATGACTGCGCTAAATCGAGTACGGGATGAGTATTTTAACGCTAGTTGCGCAAGACGCATTGAATTGAAAAGCGAGTTTTATGACATTCTGCGCACCATGATAAATGAAAGCGGTAAAAATTATCAAGGACATGCTAGCAAACGTCATGAACAATTGTCAAACTGGAATCCTTTTGAAAACATTATGACTAACTGGTTTGATCCTCTCTTGTCACTAGGAATATCTTC
>JAITLB010000137.1 GCA_031278175.1 Christensenellaceae bacterium | reverse complement strand
ATACTTTTGCATTCTGCTAATCGGTTTATCGTGTATAGTTCGCGCCAGTTTGCCGCTTTCGATATATTCAAGGATGTACGACCTCGCCGCCCGCCTGTCACGATAACGATCTAGGTGTTTGAGGCTCTATCCAGTCCATGACCATTTGATATGCTTTCAGTGTTCTCTTATGAACCTTCGCGCTTTTTATCTAGTCATCAAGCAATAACGGACACCAAAACACATTTAATATAATTTAAGCGCGAAATCTATCTGTCTAAGTCAGCGTCTCCATTTTGTCTTTTGCTTTTCAAACAATATCATTAATTTTTCGTCAAGCACCCCCGTTTTAGTTCAATCATGATCACACGGTAGCGCGAGATGTAATAAATGACCAATCGCACAAACTCTCACTAGATTATTCAAAGCTCTTATCAAATCCAACCACAGTTGCGCCTCAAATTACTCACCCATAAAACTAAGTTTCAACATTACTCGCTAAGATCCCGTATGTACAGTTTTAAGCACGTGACTTTAAATTGTATATAAGTCAAATCGCGCTTATTACTACAAATACATAAAAACTTTTATTCTGTTTTAGGAACTAATAGATTTTTCACTATTGCTCCATTTTCACGATTTGAATGATGCACAGATGCAACACAAGCATCAATTATTTCTGTTTGCTCTGTGAATTTGTAACTATTAATTTCAATTATTCTCTTCTGTAAAGCATCTTTGCTTCAAATAATTAATCGTCATTTCAAGGTAATTCTCAAATTTTGATTCTAAATCATCATATACTTTATCCTCTGACATCTGAATTGGATTTGGTCTCGAAAAATAATCAGGATCGCCTTGATTCTTTAAAAAATATTTCATTGCCTTTTCAACGATCTTAGATGTTTTGACTGCACCCACCTTTTTAAGTGCGTCAATTGTAATTTTATAAACATCTTTTTTGTTTAACACAAATTGACAAAATCCACCATTCTCGCATTCATAATATAACATTCCAACTCCAAAAATAACAAATATATCATCACGGACTTCAACCTTTTTGAATACGTCATAGGTATGGCGCAATTTGTATTCATCTTTAAGTGCATCAAGACAGTCCCAGGCCCAGGTGTACGCTTCTTCCATTATATCTTCAATCGCCCATTCTTCAAATGCTCGTTTAGTAATGCCATTCTCATTAATAAAATATTCAATTGCATCATCACTAGGTTTTCCATCACTTTCATTAGCTTTCTTGATTTTGACTGGATTATCAACTCTATTAAGTGGTTCCCAGGGGACAAGTTTACCATTTAAATCGATTGCTAATTTAGAATAATTATTGCCATAATACGTATATCCATCGAACCACTCTTTGCGATCTACGAACATTATTTGACCACGATGTGGGTCATAACACGGATAAAATTTGTCGATAAGCGAATCCCATTCACTAGTAATGTCTATAAACTCATATTCTAAATCTTGATTATATTTGGTTAAAAAACTATATCCTCTTACCCAATCCAAAAAGACACATGTATTATTATATACAAATCCTCCATGATGCCAACCCTCTTGAATTTGCAATTCAATATATTCATTTTTATCTACATAATATGCATATACTTTATAATGGTCATTAGTGAAATTTCCTCGCGGTGGCAAACTTACTGCTACAGTAAAGAAAATAATATTTTTCTCCTTTAGGTAGCATCTTGCACTAACAAATTCTCGTTCACCATTGATCATACGAATTTCGAAACTATTATCAAAAACAACTTCTCGCTTTGTAATATTATATAACACAATACGATTTTTACAAGTTTTTATAAGTGATACTAAGTCAGCATCAATAAATTCAATTTCATCAA
This sequence comes from Christensenellaceae bacterium, assembly GCA_031278175.1. Lineage (GTDB taxonomy): Bacteria > Bacillota > Clostridia > Christensenellales > DTU072 > JAITLB01. Next base: position 1,064 of record JAITLB010000137.1, on the reverse strand, counting down.
ATTCATTAAATTCTGGGTATTCGAACAAGAAATTATAATCATTGTCATAAAATTTCATTGACATACTAGCATTGCAAACATGTTGTCCTAAATATGGATTGTATGACCAATATTTGACATCGGGTAGTTTTTTAGCATCTTTCAACCATCCAGGTAGATTATATAAATAAATCATTTAGGTTCTCCTATCTGTAAATTTCATTTAATAGTTTAAATATTATTTGAAACAGTGCTAAGTACACTCAGCATTCAATTTTATTTTTAAACTTGTGTCTTGAATTTATCGATATAATTCAAAACTCTGTTTTAGAGCTAATGATTTTTAGCCTAGTTGAGGATTTCACAGCATTAGAAACTGGTAAGCAGACTTATTATCCTTAAGATAATTGTGTTTGAGTTACTCTAAACATCAATATTTCTTGTGGCAAATCTATTGCAAACCTTATGTAGATCCATAAAAACCTTAATTGTGGTAAATATGCATTCTATTTTTGCAAGTTAGATAATTTTGCACGTTTAGATACATTGCTTAAATTTGAATCTGGCATGAATGGTAATTAACTACATTTAATCTGTCCTGCAACGTTAATTTATAAATATCAATTTTGATTGCATTCTCAATTGAGACATTTTTCTCTCAAGTAATTAATCGCCATTTCAAGATAATCTTCAAATTGTTCTTCAAAATTATCATATGCCTCATCTTCTGAGATGTCTGCTAGATCTGAATCACTGCCAGATTTTCCTTGATGTTTGAAAAAATATTTCATTGCCTTTTCAACGATCTTACATGTTTTAACTGCGCCAACCTTACTTAGCGCATCAATTGTAATTTTATAAACATCATTTTTGTTTAATACATATTGACTAAATCCACCATTTTCACATTCATAATAAAGCATGCCAACTCCAAAAATAACAAGTATATCATCACGGACTTTATTGGTTTCGAAAACGTCATACACAGAACCCAATTTGCATTCATCTTTAATCTCATCAAGACGATCACATACCCATGTGTATCCAGCCTCCATTATATCTTCCAGGTCCCATTCTTCAAACGC
>JAITLB010000098.1 GCA_031278175.1 Christensenellaceae bacterium | reverse complement strand
TTAAGATATTTAAAACTCAATTCGCCGACTGACGAGATATTAGAAAAGATTGATAAATTTGTTGATGAATTTATGCGTGAAATTCAGTACTCAAAGTTAGTTGGTTATTTCGATATCTGCTATACTAGTGAAGGTGTTCTTTTAAATAATACAAATGTTATTTTACAGGGCGAACTCGTTGCTGACTGGTTAAAGGACTGCGATAAAATAGCATTAGTTGTTGTCACACTAGGCATAAAGAGTGAGCAAATTCTAGCAAAATATCAAAGGGTAAGTGCATTTGATTATTTCGTGGCTGATGGTGTTGCGACTGCTATTCTTGAAGCTGGTGTCGATGAAGTGCAAGACGGAATTAGCGCAAATGCATCAGGATTGGGGTATGGTATAACGAGTAGATTTAGTTGTGGATATGGGGATTTTCCATTAGAAACACAAAAGGATATTTTTAGACTGTTACAAGTTGAAAAGAATATTGGTGCTCATTTGACTGATGGATATATGATGTATCCAAATAAAACAGTAACAGCAGTAATTGGATTATGCAAAAAATGAATTTTATTGAGTTTATAAACTCCAATCGCTTTTATCTTGATGGTGGGATGGGCGCATCTCTTATCGACTTAGGCTTTGACGCAAACGATGCCGAAAAGCTGAATTTTGAACACCCTGATGTAATTATAGATGTCCACGATCGTTTCTTGCAAGCGGGATCTAACATAATTTATACAAACACATTTGGTGCTAATTCCCGCAAATATTCATTAAGCGAATTAGAGCGCGTCATTGAGTGCGCCGTAGATAACGCTGTCAAAGCGACAAAGGCGCATAAAAATGCTTACATAGCATATGACTGTGGTCCGATTGGAGTCTTGCTAGAGCCATATACTGAATATACAGCCGATTATGCTTATCAAATTTTTGCTGAGCAGGCTCGCATAGTTGCCAGGTTGAATGTAGATTGCGTTATAATCGAGACAATAACAGATATGCCCGAATTAAAGAGTGCTATACTTGCATTTAAGGAAAACACCAATTTGCCGATCATGTGTAGCATGTCGTTTTCCGAAAACAAGAGAACTTTTACAGGCACACCCGTTGCCGCTTTTTGCCTGTTAGCACAGAGTTTATCTGTTGATGCAATTGGGATAAATTGTTCGCTCGGTGCCGATAAAATGCTACCACTAGCAGAAGAACTATGCAAATATGCAGCGATACCTACATTTATAAAACCCAATGCGGGGCTACCTACATTCAGCAATGGTAAGGCGATATATGATAGTGATGCCAACGATTTTTCTAAGCATATGTATATGATAGCAAAATTAGGCATTCCTGGTCTCGGTGGTTGTTGTGGAACAACTCCTGAGTATATAAGACTAACAAAAGAGCTAACGTCTAATTGCGAGATCGTTATTAACAAAAGTGTGCCTGATGCTATTTGTAGCGGTAGAGCTGTAGTGGCGATGGATCGGTTTAATATAATAGGTGAGCGCGTAAATCCAACAGGCAAAGCTAACCTTAAAAAGTCACTTCTAAATGATCAATACGATGTGGCGCTTTCTATGTGTGTCGAGCAAGAGAGTGAGGGTGCCACAATTCTTGATTTGAATGCTGGCATGAGTGGTATAAGCGAAGCCGAGAAACTCAAGAAACTAACGATATTAGCGGGCGGTGTCGTCTCGACACCATTGCAAATAGATACTACAAAGATTGATGCTCTAGAACTCTCACTTCGCGCTTTAAATGGTGTTGGGATAATTAACTCTGTGAATGCCGATCAAGAGAGCATGCATTCAGTTTTTCCGATAGCTAAAAAATACGGTGCATATGTAATTGGACTATGTTTAGATAGTCGTGGTATTCCCAGCACTCCAAGTGAGCGCGTAGCATTGGCAAGTCTAATAATAGATGAAGCTGCAAAATATGGAATAGACAAAAACAAAATTCTGATAGATCCCCTGACCATGGCCGCAAGCGTTGACGTGAAAAACCCTCAAATAACACTAGATACGATCAAATTAATAAATGACAAGCTAGGTGTTAAAACCGTAATAGGGCTTTCAAATGTGTCATTTGGGTTGCCTGATCGCGATGTGGTGAATGCGTCATTTTATAAAATGTGCCTCGCTGTAGGAATATCTGCAGTAATAATTAATCCTAAATTAAAGCCAAAATCAGATCCCTATGCAGATAAATTATTGCTAGGCTTAGATGACAATTGTGCTGAGTATATAAAAAGCAGGCGCAATGTTATAGACGAAAGCACGCATTATACACAAAAGAAGATTGTTAGTGTAGAAGAATGCATATTAAAAGGCCTTATAATGGAAGGCCGTGCAATAATAAAAGAGAATGCAACATTAGAAAACTATAGCGAGATAATTCAGACTGAAATAATATCAGGTTTAAACAAGCTTGGTACATTATTTGAAACTGGCAAGGTGTTTTTGCCACAATTGATTGCTGGAGCTGATGTTGCAAAGGCGATGCTAGAATACATAAGAGCAAACTTTATGCTAAACGAGTCAGATGGCGAGACGATGTTGCTTGCTACTGTTAAAGGCGATATTCATGATATTGGTAAAAATATCGTAAAAGCAGTATTAGCAAACTACGGATACAACATAATAGATTTAGGTAAAGATGTGTCTACTGAGAAAATAATTGACGCTGTTAAAAAGCATCGCCCCAAATATGTTGGATTATCGGCTTTAATGACTACTACTATGGAGAACATGAGGGAAAGTGCTAAGGCGGTGCTATCTTATGACCCTAACATAACAGTATTAGTAGGTGGTGCTGTAGTTACCGAAGAGTTTGCGCATGAGATATCTCCACTTGTAATATATTCTAAAGACGCACAAGATGCTGCATCGAAACTGATGAAAGCTAGGGATATAATTAGTGCTACATAACAAAGCCGATTTATGCTCAAACCTTGAAATGGAAACTAATTTAGTAATAAACGAGCAAAAAAAGGTAGCGACTTTCACCGATAACTTTAGTGCTTACCTCGCTCTTTGTAAGACATTAATATAATTTTTTGATTAACATTTGTATATTTTTTGAGCATTTTCTAGAGGACACAAATTCGGCTCTTGAAATTTTGCTTAATCCATTAATTCCTATGTATGCTTTTTACCAATAATGTAAATTTGATACTCAAGAATTGCAAACACATAAGTTCTATTTTAACTCAGTCTTGATTTGATCACTTCCATACAATAATGATTTTTCCATATACTAGTATTTCCATTGATTTTTTATGTATTTTAAGCTACAATTAATAGGTAATCAGAACATGGTTATGTAGATCGCAATTTACACGATTTTCGCTTAAAAGGTAAAGGTCATTATGAAGAACAAATGCATGCAAGTTCTATTAACTCTAATAATATTAAGCACATTTATAGCTTTACTTGTCTCATGCACAGATAGCGTTGCAGGTGAGTACGATTTAAGCATTATTTGTAGTGAAGAGCAAGGCACGGTCGAGTCTACAAAATCGGGTAGTACTATGGTGGGAACTAGTA
>JAITLB010000054.1 GCA_031278175.1 Christensenellaceae bacterium | reverse complement strand
ATTATGCATTCTATTATTGTCGTCTTTCCTGTACCTGGCCCGCCAGTTATTACTATTACACCTTGAGACACCGCTTCCATAATAGCTTTTCTTTGAGCATCGTCAAATTTTCTTTGAGTTCTGAGTTCGTATTCGGCTATTTCACTAGAGGAGTCAATATTGTAAGTTAAATTGTTGCGACAAATCTTATTTAAGTTTTTCGCAATGGATATTTCTTGTCTTAGATAATCGGCTACCGCTAGAAATTTTGTGTCCTCTGCTGTAAATATAGTTGCAACTTTGCGTTGTTCTAGTAAATCACTGATAGCATTTTCTACAAGGGTGTTGTCTTCTATTTTTAAAAGCTTTGCTATCTCTACTATCGCTTTTTCAGCAGGGTAACACGTATGACCCTCACGACCTGCTATATCCTTTAGAAAATGAATAACACCAGCTTTTGTTCGGAATGGACTGTCTAACGCTATACCGATGCTTTGTGCTATGTTGTCGGCTTTAATAAAGCCTATGCCGTCTATATCGTTTATTAATTGATAAGGGTTTGCTAGTACTATATTTCTTGTCGCGCTCTTGTACTCGCGGTAGAGTCTTAATGCTTGATTAAGTGAAACATCAATCTCTAACAGGAAAAGAATTGTATCCATTGAAGGTTTGTTTCTAATAAAATCTTCGGATATTCTAACTGGTGCGATTTTCCCTATACCACGCACCTTAGACAATTCCCACGGTCGGTTTTCTATTACTTCTAATAGGTTCATTCCAAACTCATTAATGAGCAAGTTAACTTTTTTCTCGCCAACCTTAGAGAATAATGAACTACTTAAATATTTTCGTATTGTATCAAGTGACGGGGCAAATTGCGAATTGTTATCATTTGAATTTTCGCTTGTCGGATTTGGAGTGGCGCTAGTATTATTGTCATCTCCTATTGAAGATGCATCTTGTGTGGATTTGACCTGGTGTAGATCTTTTACCTGTAGCTTTATAAATTTGGAGGCATCGAATTGCATGCCATATTGACTGGCAGAGTAATCGCCTTCTATTTCCATTTCTAATCCGATATCTATACACATCAACTCTTGAAGTGTGATGTTGGTGGATCTTTTTGCAGCGATTTTAACACTTTCTTTGTCGTTGCGGATGCGGAAGACAACAAAGTTATTTGCAGCAAAGTGAATTTTATCTACTGTGCCACTTATAACCATTATCTATGCCTCACTTATGACGGTTTTCAATTGTTCAACTTTATCTGTTTTTTCCCATGTAAATGTCGGACGACCAAAATGCCCGTATGCAGCTGTCTCTAAATAAACGGGGTTAAGCAAATCCAAGCTGTCTATAATAGCCTTTGGTCTAAAATCAAAGACCTGTTTTATTGCTTTGACTATTATATCATCGGGGTATTTGCCTGTACCGAATGTGTTAACTGCTATTGAAACTGGATTTGCTTTGCCTATAGCGTATCCTAATTGCAATTCGCATTTATCGGCTAGCTTAGCAGCTACTATATTCTTTGCGACATATCTAGCATAGTATGTTGCGCTTCTATCTACTTTAGTGGGATCTTTACCAGAAAATGAACCACCACCATGTGGCGCATATCCACCGTATGTGTCAACAATTATCTTGCGTCCTGTCAGTCCGCTATCACCTTGAGGTCCGCCTATTACAAATCTTCCAGTCGGATTGATATAAATCTTGGTATTCTTGTCAATTAAATGTTTGGGAATTGCTACTTTGATTACATTTTCTAAAACGTCAGCATTTAATTGATCATTAGATATTTCTGGTGCATGTTGGGCCGACACTACAATTGCTTCGGCTCGCTTTGGCGCACCATCGACATATTCGATAGTGACTTGCGCTTTACCGTCTGGTCGAAGATAAGCGAGTATTTTTTCTTTTCTAACAGTTGCTAATCTTTTTGTAAGAGCATGCGCTAGCACGATTGGTGATGGCATAAGCTCGGCCGTCTCGTTACATGCATAACCAAACATTATACCCTGATCCCCCGCGCCGATGCGATCATATTCATCGCCTCTGCTTCGGTGTTCAAGACTGTCATTTACACCCATGGCTATGTCAGGTGATTGTTCATCGATAGCAACTACAACAGAACAATTTCTATAATCAAAACCAAAGTCAGGATTGTCGTAACCGATATTCTTAATTGTCTCGCGTGCTATATCTGAAATTTTTACGTAACTGTCAGTTGTGATTTCGCCCATTACGAGAACTAAACCTGTGGTGACTACAACTTCACACGCTACATGCGCTGTTTTGTCGCTAGCTATAATAGCATCGAGCACGGCATCAGCTATCTGATCGCAAATTTTATCTGGATGTCCTTCTGTAACGCTTTCTGAAGTAAAGAGTCGTTTCATGTTTCTTGTTCTCCGTTGCAAAATCAATTTTTATACTGTCTTAGTAAATTTATATAAATTCAAAATCACATTACCAACTAGTAAGTGAGTGCCATGTGTTATTTGATAGCTTGAAAGTGTTGTATGACTATTGTACTCACACAACACATTTCAAACTAATTTGTTTTATTATGTTTTAAGTTAGATAACTTAAGTAGCACAGTTAACTATTGTGCGTAATCATCGAAGCCATAATCAAAGAATGTTTCATCTGCGTTTGCTGCTAGGATATATTCATCTGTTGTGCGTCGCTCGGCAGGGGTACCCACTCTTTCCACGTTGATATTTCTATAATCCTTAAGACCTGTACCAGCTGGTATCAGTTTACCGATGATTACATTCTCTTTTAAACCTACAAGATTATCTGTCTTTGCTTTAATTGCAGCATCCGTTAATACTCTAGCTGTCTCTTGGAAAGATGCAGCGGATAGGAAAGAAGCGGTAGCAAGTGCGGCTTTAGAAATACCCAGCAACACTCTGGTAACCATAGCTGGCATACCATTTTCTTCTAACACACGCTCGTTTTCTTCTTCGATTCGATTGATCTCAACAAGCTCGTTCATCAACAGATTAGTATCCTTAGGATCGCTTATACGAACCTTTCGGAGCATCTGCCGTACTATTACCTCGATGTGCTTGTCATTGATATGAACACCATTAGAACGATATGCCGCCTGCACTTCACGTATCATGCTTTCTTGTACACCATGAACACCTTTTGTTCTCAATATGTCTTGAGGGCTTATAGAACCTACTGTTATAGGGTCACCAGCTTCAAGTAATTGCTCGTTTGTTACAATGATCTTAGCATTGCGTGGTATCTTATATGAAGCGACACATGTCTCATCATCGGATGTTACCGTGACAATGTAAACATCTTCGGGCTCATCAATTATTGTGTCGTCTTTAGTTATAGACACTACACCCTTGATATCAGTTATGATAGCTTCACCCTTTGGTTTGCGTGCTTCGAACAACTCAACGACACGAGGTAGACCTTGTGTGATATCGGTGCCAGATGCAACACCACCTGTATGGAACGTTCTCATTGTTAACTGTGTTCCAGGTTCACCGATTGATTGCGCTGCTATGATACCTACGGCTTCGCCTAGTTTAACGACATTCCATGATGACATGTTAACACCATAGCATTTAGCACAAACACCTTGTTTAGCCTTGCATGTGAGTATCGACCGTATCGTGACTTCCTTTACACCAGCTTTTGCTACCTTTTTTGCAAGATCCTCATCTATGAGATTGTCTGCGGCAACTATTATTTCGCCAGTCTCTGGATCCACTACATCCTTTAGGGCATATCTACCAGCAATTCTCTCTTCAAGCCCTTCGATTTTTCGACCGACCGCATCGACAATATCTCTTACAACAAAACCGCGTGAATCTTCACAATCAATTTCCTTGATAATAACATCGTGTGCTACGTCAACAAGACGTCTCGTCAAATAACCCGAGTCAGCTGTCTTTAATGCAGTGTCAGCACCACCTTTTCTTGCACCGTGTGAAGATATGAAGTACTCTAGAACGGATAACCCTTCTCTAAATGAGGATTTAACAGGTATTTCAATAACTTTACCAGTAGGATCGCTCATCAAACCACGCATACCTGATAATTGCTTAACCTGTTGCATGCTACCTCTAGCACCCGAGTCAGCCATCATCCAAATAGGATTGAATTTATCAAAGTTCTTGAAGTTTTCTTCTAAGTGCTTTTCAACTTTATCTGTAGCATCTTTCCAGATTGAAACAGTCTCGTTGTAGCGCTCTTCGTTAGTGAGTAACCCGCGCATATATTGTTTTTCACGCTCGAGAACAGCTTTTTCCGCTTCCTCTAGTACTGCACCTTTATCGCTAGGTATTTGCATATCGAACACGCTAGCAGTTACTGCGCCAATTGTGGAGTATTTAAAACCGATTACTTTTATCTTATCGAGTACAGCCGCTACCGCAGTCGAACCTTTTAATTTAAAGCATCTCTCAACTATTTGTGACAATTGCTTTTTCCCTACAAGAAAATCGATTTCATAGTTCATCATATCTTCTTTAGTTTCGCGTGGCACAAAACCTAAGTCTTGAGGGATCGCCTCATTAAATAAAATCTTACCAACGGTAATAGGTACAATTTTTCGAATTTCACTGCCTTCTATGTTGCGAATCAATCGCACTTTGATACGCGCTTGAAGTTCTATTTGTCCTAATTGGTATGCCATTTTAGCTTCATCGGGTGACGAGAACATCCTGCCCTCGCCTTTTGCACCTTCTTTGTCTTGAGTGAGGTAATACGCTCCGATAACCATATCTTGCGTTGGGCTAACAATAGGTTTACCATCGGACAACTTCAATATGTTGTTAGTTGATAGCATCAAGAATCGAGCTTCGACTTGTGAGGCTATAGATAGTGGAACGTGTACAGCCATTTGGTCACCATCGAAGTCAGCATTAAATGCCGAGCAAACGAGTGGGTGGAGCTTTATAGCGCGTCCTTCGACTAGTACTGGCTCAAATGCTTGAATGCCAAGTCTGTGAAGTGTTGGAGCGCGGTTTAGAAGCACAGGATGATCCTTGATAACTTCTTCTAATATATCCCATACAATAGGCTTAGCACGATCAACAGCGCGTCTAGCGCTCTTGATGTTCTGGCATATGTTTCTATCTAATAGTTTTCTAAACAGGAATGGCTTAAATAACTCTAATGCCATCTCTTTGGGTAAACCGCACTGATAAAGCTTAAGCTCAGGTCCTACAACAATAACAGAGCGGCCTGAGTAGTCAACACGTTTTCCTAACAGGTTTTGACGGAATCTACCTTGTTTACCGCGTAGCATATCAGAGAGCGACTTCAAGTTTCTGTTTCCAGGTCCAGTCACCGCTTTTCCATGTCTTCCGTTATCGATTAAAGCATCAACTGCATCTTGAAGCATGCGCTTTTCGTTTCTTACAACGATGTCTGGTGCGTTGGATTCTATCATTTTCTTTAGACGATTGTTTCTGTTTATTACGCGTCTGTACAGATCATTTAGATCGCTTGTAGCAAATCTGCCACCATCCAATTGAACCATGGGTCTAATTTCAGGTGGGATAACAGGTAGCACGTCTAGAATCATCCATTCGGGTTTGTTACCCGACACTCTAAACGACTCGATGACATCTAATCTCTTTGCGATTTTAGCGCGTTTTGCACCACTGCACTCTAGCACTGCAACTTTCAGTTTAGCACTTTCTTCTTCAACGTCAATTTCGCGAAGCAGAATTTTAAGAGACTCAGCACCCATTCCAACTTTGAAAGCTTTTGCACCATATTGCTCACGCATCTCGCGCAATTCATCGTCTCTTAATACGTCTTTTTTATGCAATTCAGTCTCACCTGGATCTAACACGACAAACGCTGCAAAATATATTACCTGCTCAACGTGTTTAGGACTCATATCGAGCATCATACTAAGTCTTGAAGGCACACCTTTGAAATACCAAATATGAGAGACGGGTGCTGCTAGTTCAATATGTCCCATTCTTTCACGACGCACTTTAGCGCGTGTTACTTCTACACCACACTTGTCGCATACGATGCCACGGTAGCGCACTCTTTTGTATTTTCCACAATGACACTCAAAATCCTTAGTCGGTCCAAAAATCCTTTCACAGAAGAGTCCATCTCTTTCGGGTTTTTGCGTCCTGTAGTTAATTGTTTCAGGCTTTTGTACTTCACCATAAGACCACTCGCGAATTTTATCGGGAGAAGCAAGTGAAATTTGTATTGAGTCAAAACTGTTTATTTCCATTTATACCATCCTTAAACATATGGTTAGTTTGTAGTCTAGCTACGGCGGTGTTTAACACCAATTAGCACTTAGTCATCTAAACTGTCATCAAATTCACGTCTCAACATAGCTTCTACGTCTAATTTTTGAGATGTATCTGTGCCGAAACTAAAGTCCATTGGCGCTTCGTCATCATCGAACAAACTGTCTTCAAAATTGAGTGACTGCATACCTTGTGGTACGTAAGTTTCAATAAAATCTGATGATCGATTGTTGTACAATTCGCTTATAACATCAGGTTCGCTATCATCGAACATCGCGGTCTCGCTTGACATGAAGTCTAAGTTGAAGTCTCCACCTGTTAGAACATCCTTGACATCTGTCGCGTCAAGATCACGTTCATCGTCATAAGCTTCGGCAAGTCTAATTTCTTCTTTGTTCTCTGACAACAAGCGCATATCCAAACAAAGGCTCTGCATTTCTTTTTGCAAAACCTTGAACGCTTCAGGGATTCCAGGTTCTGCCGTCACACCTGACTTGATTATGCTATTGAATATGCGTGCGCGGCCAATAACATCGTCAGATTTGACTGTCAATATTTCTTGCAAAATGTTAGCAGCACCATAGGCTTCTAGTGCCCACACTTCCATTTCACCAAAACGTTGTCCACCGAATTGTGCTTTACCACCGAGTGGTTGTTGCGTAACTAGTGAATAAGGACCAACCGAACGAGCGTGTATTTTGTCATCGACAAGGTGAACTAGTTTGAGCATGTACATGTAACCCACTGTTACAGGGTTCTCAAACGGTTCGCCAGTTCTACCATCAAACAGTTGAATCTTTCCGTTTCCAGGAAGTCCATTTGTCGTCAATAAATCGCGTATGTCATTTTCAGATGCACCATCAAAAACAGGTGTGGCTACTTTAAGACCTAGCATATGCGCTACAAGTCCTAAGTGAACTTCTAAAACTTGTCCAACGTTCATACGGCTTGGAACGCCTAGAGGGTTCAAAACTATCTCTAATGGTGTCCCGTCTGCCATAAATGGCATATCCTCTTTAGGTAACACTCTTGAAATAACACCTTTGTTACCATGGCGACCTGCCATTTTATCTCCGACACTTATTTTGCGTTTTTGGGCTATATACACGCGCACAAGTTTGTTGACACCTGGTGGCAACTCATCCTTATTAGCTCTATTAAATACTTTGATATCAACGACTATACCGCCTTCGCCATTTGGAACACGCAATGACACATCGCGCACCTCTCTCGATTTTTCGCCGAATATAGCTCTTAATAATCGCTCTTCAGGTGATAAATCGGTTTCTCCTTTTGGAGTAACTTTACCGACTAGATAATCACCAGATCGCACTTCTGCACCGACTACGATTATACCATCATCGTCTAAGAACTTTAGCATATCGTCACTGACATTTGGTATGTCGCGTGTGATTTGCTCTTCGCCTAGCTTAGTGTCACGGCTCTCTATTTCGTATTCCTCAATATGAATACTCGTGAACACATCGCGCTTGACTAACTCTTCTGAGATCAAGATAGCATCTTCGTAATTGTAACCTTCCCAAGTCATAAATCCAATAAGGATATTGCGCCCTAGTGCTAATTCTCCGTTTTGAACGCTATGACCATCGGCGATTACGTCTCCGGCTTCAACACTATCACCTTTCCAAACTAGAGGACGTTGCGTGATACACGTGCCTTGGTTTGAGCGTCTAAATTTCTGTAATTGATATCTGCGCTCAGTTTCTTTTTCTTGAATATAAATCTCGGTTGCGCTGACATATGAGACAGTGCCAGCTTCTTTTGCTAGTATACATACACCACTGTCGCGTGCTACTTTATACTCCATGCCAGTTCCTACGATAGGCGATTCAGGTTTTAGTAGTGGCACAGCTTGGCGTTGCATGTTCGAACCCATCAAGGCTCTGTTAGCATCATCGTTTTCTAAGAACGGAATTAATGACGTAGCAATAGATACTAACTGTTGCGGTGAGACATCCATATAATCGACCTTTGCAGGTGAGTATTCTTTTATTTCATCACGCCATCTACATGTAACACGTGGATTGATGAAACGACCTTGCTCATCTAAAGGCTCGTTTGCTTGAGCTATAGTATAGTTATCTTCTCTATCTGCGTCTAAATACTCAACTGTCTCAGTGACAACACCCGTCTCTTTATCTACCTTTCTATACGGCGCTTCGATAAATCCGTATTGATTGACTTTAGCGTACGAGCTAAGCGATGTAATCAAACCGATATTTTGACCCTCTGGTGTCTCTATAGGACACATTCTACCGTAATGCGAGTGGTGAACGTCACGGACTTCAAAGCCAGCGCGTTCTCTGTTTAATCCACCAGGTCCTAAGGCAGAGAGTTTTCTCTTATGCGTAAGTTCTGCTATTGGGTTTGGTTGATCCATGAACTGTGATAATTGTGAGCTTCCAAAAAACTCACGAATAGCACTGGACACTGGACGTATATTAATCAGCGATTGAGGTGTAATTTCATTTGGATCGGGAGCAATACTCATACGCTCACGAATAACGCGCTCTAATCTAGATATACCGATGCGGAACTGATTTTGCAACAACTCACCGACCGATCGCACACGACGATTTGCAAGGTGGTCTATATTGTCAGCAGCACCCTGTTTATTCTTTATGAGTGGTCCAATGTTTAGATTGTATGAGATAGATGCGATTATATCATCTAGAGTTATATGTTTGATTATAAGGGCATCACGGTTCTCTGCGATAAGATGCTTGAGTTTTGCACTGTTTCCAGCTGAAGCATCTATCAATCTTCTAAGTGTTGGATAGTAGACGTACTCATTGATGCCTAGTTTAAGTGGGTCACAGTCGATAAACGGCGCTAAGTCGATCATGTTATTGCCTATAACCTTAAGCGCGCGTGTCTCATCTACACCGACATTTACTTTTATTTTGACTATGTTGATACCAGCTGCTTGGATCTTTAAAGCGGTCTCCCGATCGATTTTTTGATCTAATTCTGCTAATATTTCACCGTCAGCTGATATAATATCTTCAGCTGCGATCTTATCAGTTATGCGATTAGCTATACACAGTTGTTTGTTGAATTTATATCGACCAACTCTAGATAAATCGTAGCGTTTTGCGTCAAAGAAGATATTTGACAAATGCGCCTCGACACCGCTTTGTGTTGGCATTTCACCAGGACGCAATTTGCGATAAACTTCAATTTTAGCAAGATCTACGCTCTGAATATCGGCATCTCGCTCTGCGGTATGCATAATAATCTCGTCTGCGTCGAACAAATCTGAAATTTCAGCATTTGTGCCAAACCCCAATGCTCGCAAAAGCAGAGTAGCAGGTATTTTGCGCGTTCTGTCTACTCTAACGGACAGTGTGGTAATTCCTGTAGTGTTGCTTATATCTTGCTCGAATTCAAGCCAAGCGCCGCGTGACGGGATTATAGTAGTAGCATACGCAGCACTATTCTTTTCGGATATCGTGGTGTATACACCAGGACTACGCACTAGCTGACTTACTACGACACGCTCTGCTCCATTAATGACGAAAGTACCATTTTCCGTCATCTTTGGGAAATCGCCCATGAAAACAGTCTGCTCTAGCATTTTTCCTGTTTCTCTCATGGTTAGGCGTATTTTAACTCGCAATGGCATCGTGTATGTGGCATCGCGATCTTTACATTCGTTAACGTTGTATTTGCATTCCCCGTCGATCGAATGCTCCAAAAATTCTAATTCAAGTTTCCCGCTATAATCGACTATCGGCGAAAAATCGGCGAATACGTCACGGATACCCTTTTTAAGAAAAGCTTCATAGGATTTTTTCTGAACTTCTATTAGGTATGGTATATCTAATATATCTTTTATCTTACCAAAAGACCATCGCTCAACTTGTCCGCGCTTTACTTTATGGATTCTTTGAAACATTTACTGGCTGCTCCTTGTTAAAAATTTATAACGATTCTCGCGCATGCGCGCGGGTGGCACGCAGAGCGCAAAAGTACTTAAAGCTTCGCAAATTGCTCCGCGAAGTCCAACTACTATCGTTAAAATATCATTTGTTCTCGGCCGTTTAACTACTTATCAATCATAACTTCCGGTTGTGTTATGCGTCTTTAGACACAACTTGCTCTATCACAACTATGACATTGTGAAACAAGCTCACCTAGCCTTTTATTATGGGACGCAAAAACATCGATTATAGCATTATAGCACTGTAATTTCAATTAGGTCAAGCAAAATCACTATCATTTTAACCGATATTTTATTCAAAAATATAAATTTCACAAAATTAATTTTGATAAGACCGTTGATGTCAACATTTATCTTGAATAATTGCTACATTTTATTTTAATTTTGCGTTTTAAGTCTTTCGCTTTTTTCGTTTGGTTTTTTGAATTTTTAATGAACTAAAGAAAAATTTTGAGTGTTTAGACCGACTCTTATAAATTAGTTATTGTTAAAGTGGTATTCGTTGTGATAAAATTAAAATATGAATTGCAAATTGGGGATTAAAACCAAACAGGCATTACTTTGCCCTTTTGCCATATTTGTTTTTGCTATCGTAGCGCTACTATGCTGTAATACTAGTTTGCCTGCTAGGGCCACAGGTGGTCCTACGGTTGAATCTGTTAGAGCACGGGTCAGTGATGATAGTTATTCGGCGCTGTTGTATTATCCACAAGCACCTTTGACTGCGCTCACATATGGTCGTGATATATTAATAGTAGTTAGAACCTCGGATGAGGGACAAGTATTTGCGAAATTTGAGATTTACAAGAACACGACAGCGGATCAATATGTAAAAGCCGATGAAAAAATTGTGTCTTTTAGTCAAGGCACTGCAACCCTGCAGGTCTCTGTGTCGGGACTACTTAGAATTTATATAATAGGTTTATCCGCAACAAGCTTGCCGCAACCAGCATCTAACTCAACTGAGATTATATTAAAGTCAGACGTTACTCCGCCGCCTGAACCTAACATCGATGTCAGCGAATTCAATTATTATACAAACAACCCTGTATCTGTGCCTTTCAATATCGTCTCTGATATATCAACTGACGGCACGACAGGATCTGGCATAGATTACCCTAGAAGCTTATATAAATTCATGGATAGCACGGGCGAATTAGTGCCTCAGTTATCTAGAAATCTCACCCCAGAAGATTCTCAAACGCACATAATATCTGGCATAGATCGCAACGGCACTCTAATTTTCTTGATTTATGATATTGCTGGGAATTTGGCAGAATACACTTACCCATATACAAGGCACGGACATCCCGATACTGACCCGCCATCAATTATACTATCACCTAGCACAGGATTTGCTAAATCGGTTTTGGTGACAATAGGATGGAGTGATGTCTATGATGAAACTCCTAGTCTAATTAAGCAATACGCTTTTATTACAGCATCCTCCTCTATCGTCAATACATACACCGAACCTTTCACCGTCACCTATGAAACGGATGTCACCATCCGCGCTTACTACTATACAGGTGGCAATCAAATGTATCAAGAGGTTAAGATAACTAACGTAGATGCCACACCACCTGATATGAGCTTGGTAGAAGAAAGTGCGAGTGTTTATTGCAATTTGCGCGAGGCTATACCGATATATATGCGCATGCGAGTGACAGATGTCAAAAGTGGCATCAGGCGAGTCTACACACTAGATGGCGAGGAACTAGAAAATGTGTCAGGAGATATATACTCAATACCACTACTGCAACGCACAACGCTCATAATTAACGCAGAAGATAACGCTGGCAATGTAGGAACTACAGCATTTTATAGTCTAAGCTATGACTATGCCACTATTGAGAAATATTCGGCATTGTTTACTACACTAAATTCTGATGATTATTCTACACAAGGTTGGCAAGCTGTCATCAGTGCGATCGATGCTTTGAGTAGTTATCTTCCAAATATACTAGCCGACACTGGTTATATAAGGTCGCTAACAGTCAAACTAGACGATGCGATCAAAGGTGTCAACAATATAGCCGTGAGAATAGCCGATTCAGGGTTACTTGAGATCCCCGGCAACATCGAGTTTGAATTTGCTAGTGACACGTTTGATATGAAACTGGGGGCATCGCTTAAAGTTCTGATAGGAAATGTTAGAGAAAGCGACTCGAGACTTCAAGAAATTAAAAACACCGCTATAGCGCTTTCGGGAAACAAAAAGGGCGCGTATGTATGCTCATTCTCGATCTGGTTAGAAAAAAGCGATGGTGAGCTACCGAACATTACTGGCAACTATTCTGTCAAGATCGGATTACCAACGGGTTTAAAAAACTGTTCACTGTATGTCATGACTGATATTGGCTTAGTTAGAATTGTAGATGTAGTCGAGAGCGATGGATATTTTACAACTAACCTAAACATGGTCGGTGATTTCTATATAACTGGCACCATAGATGACGATAAGACATCTGCATTTATCAAAGTTCTGCCGTATATTTTATTCGGTATAAGTGGCGCGGTCGCAATTTTGCTTGTCTTTATAATATTAAAAACCCGAAAGAGACTACCAAAATAATCCATTATTTAGTTATGAAAAAGATTGACTATGTATAAAAACCAGTTGCAAATATGGTTTGCTCACAACCATAGGACGTGACCATTCTTAAAACCTGGAAATGGAAGTTATACTCTCATCTTAAAGCTATTTGCAATAGGCACAAACACGCTCTAAACTATATGCTAAATGACTACGGGACAACACCCATTTTTCAAAGCAATTTTTAGTTAAAAAACTGCACTTATAACTATACGTGCCTCTTTAGTGGTACTTAAGAAAATGGTTATGCAAATAGAGCGGTGCAAAATTGTGTAATTACATACAAGCAAATCAAAACTTGTTGTTAAAAGACAAACGCAATAAAGCGCTAGCAAAACAAAAGCTATTTGTTACTATACAGTCAAAAGATATTGCAGGTAATAGAATAGCACAAAGAGAAATTTTTTTGAAATATGTTAAGCACAATTGAGCAACTCTTGTTATATGCTATGCGCGCTCTGTTTAAAATTGCCACAGAGACAAAGCAGAATCTAGAGATGAAATTTTACCTAAGTCGCTAATTTTGAGTAGCAAATCCAAATAATGAAGAAATGATCTGAGTTCTTTGCTCGTAACATCCAACCCGTCTAGTTCATCGGGTAATGTACTCTCAAGAGCGCATAGAAGAGAGATGAAACTACTAGGAAGGTCAGTCTCTCTTGGATTAACACCGATTGAAGGTAGTAATTTAACGAGATACCATGCTAGTGGTAGATATGGAAAAGTTTGGGAATAGTTAATAGCAACTAGTGTTCGTATCGCAGCTATAGTTTCCGCACTAAACTCACTATTTTCAAATGCTATCTTGTCGAGAGCTTCTACGACTACTTGTGCTGCCGCATTGCGATAAATGTCTGTCCAACAATTTAAAAAGTTATCGTTTATTAAGCAACCTTTAAGAATAGCATTGCCTGTTCCTAAGACACTACAAGTATACTCGCCAAAACATAATTGAGTAGCAGCCATTTTCAGTTTAGAGTTTGGTGCTCTAACACCTTTAGCTACAGCAACCACACGACCATTTTCTGGACTTATTAAAGTTAAAATCTTGTCCTTTTCTCTATACTCTGACGATCTTACGCAAAGTGCAGAAAACTTTGTCTCCATTTGTGTACTACCTCATCAGTCTCTAGTATCGCTTGATATATCCTCTAAAGCTTTATATAACAAGAAATAACCTGGCTTTCCTGACATTTTAAACGCGTCCCACAGTGTCTTATTAACGGTAACCTTGCTTTGCATGAATATGTCCTCCATATAGTCTAGCATGAGATTATAAGTAAAAAATATACAAAGCAATTATTCAACGTCTGCTACGTATCCTAATTCCCTTAATATGTCCATATTATCGTGCCACTCTTCTCTAACCTTGACCCAAAGCGTAATATACACTTTTGTACCAGTTATTTCTTCTATGTCTTCACGTGCGTATGTGCCTATTTTTTTGATCATAGCACCACTTTTTCCTAGGATTATAGGTTTGTGCGATGCTTTAGCACAAATGATAGTTGCTGCTATTTCGAGGACACCGCTGTTTTGCGTTTGATATTTGTCTATAATAACACCTATACCGAACGGAACTTCCTTTTCTAAAAGTCGCAGTGTTTTCTCGCGTATAATCTCTGCTACCATAAATCGCATTGTGCGATCGGTATATTCACTATCGTCATAATCCTTGCTACCTGGATGTAGCAACCTTTCAATTTCTGCTTTTAGGGCATCTAGATTTTTTGATTTTAGTGCCGATAGCGGCACAACAGCTACTGCATGCTCGTCCAAATCATTTAGCTCTGTGAGCAATGTTACCAATTGTTCGCGATTAATGCGATCAACTTTGTTTACAACGATTATGAATTTATTGCTTGCTTTTTTAGCGTCCTTTTCAATTCTTAGTCTGTCCTCTTTTCTTATCCCTTGTTCGGCATCTATTACATATACGATTATATCAGCACATGTCTCAGCAGAAAATATCGACTGTTCCATGAATTTACCCAAGGCATTGCGCTCGACACGCTTAACCTCACCAGGTGTATCATAAAACAGCACTTGTGCGTTAGGCATGTTCATAATGCCCATTATAGCGTTTCTTGTTGTTTGTGGTTTTCTGCTAACTATAGAGACTTTCTCTCCAACTAGAGCATTTACCAAAGTTGACTTGCCAACATTAGGAAGTCCTCGCACTGCAACTGTGCCACTTAGAAACTGCGGCTCTGGTGCAATTTTTGTTATGTCATCTATCTTAGTAAGGGATGATTCTATTTCTTTAGTATTATCTATCATGTTTCGCTTTATTCCAGCCTCGTTCAATATTTTCTCTTGCATTTGCATCATTTCGGACTCATCGCTGTCTGCATCATGATCAAAGCCTAGTATATGCAACAATCCGTGTACAGCAAGAAAACAAATCTCACGCTGCACAGAATGCCCAAACTCAGTAGCTTGCTCGATGGCGCGCTCTGTGCAAATTGCTATTTGACCTAATATAACTGCGCCTGTTGGCATATAGATATCGGCAGGTGAATAATCACTCTTTGAAAATGGCAGATTAACACTTACGGATGGGAATGATAATACATCAGTCACTTCAAAAATATTTCGAGTATTACCGTTTAACTCTCGCATTGAATCTTTATCTAAAAACTCCACTTCCAATAATACGTCATTTGTCGGTATTTTTAGAATATCTAAACCTTTTTCAAGCACCATTCTACAGACATTAGCGTATTTAGCGTCATCTGAAAACTCTATCATTATCTTAATACCCCTTTTGTGTTTGATTTGGAAAACTCATAGCGTATGCG
Source organism: Christensenellaceae bacterium (assembly GCA_031278175.1). Lineage (GTDB taxonomy): Bacteria > Bacillota > Clostridia > Christensenellales > DTU072 > JAITLB01. The sequence continues at coordinate 8,900 of JAITLB010000054.1, read as the reverse complement.
TTGATGATGCATTTGTGGCATAAAATACACTAAAGTATCTTCTATGAGTCTCAAATCATTGAACGTAATTTCGCAATTAGAAAATTGTCCAGCATCACTTTTAGCTTTGATTAACGATCTAATATATGATCGATACTCTTTATCAGTGCTAATCCCGCCTGCAAGTGCGCGAGTCGCTGCCTCGACAGTGTCGGCGATCATAACGATAGCTGCTATTTTTGTTGTTGGTTTAGGGTCAGTATATGAAAATTCAGATTGATCAATATCTTCTTCAGTAAGTTTTTGTGCTTTGTATAAGAAGTAGTTTACACTAGTTGTACCATGATGCTCGTGTGCAACGTCAGCAATAATGTCGGGCAAGTTGGATTTTTTGATCATTTGATATCCATCTTCAGTGTGACTAGTAATAATTTTTACGCTTATCTCGGGGATGACATCGTCATGAGGATTATATCCTTTTTGATTTTCAATAAAAAACGTAGGATTATTTATTTTACCTACGTCATGATAATAACCTGCAGCTTTAGCTAGTTGAGCACTTTCACCTATAGCTATAGCACATAACTCAGCTAGATTTCCGACCATCAAACTATGACTAAATGTGCCAGGTGCTTCTTCTGCTAGTCGTCTCATTAGCGGGGCTTCTAGTGAAGTTATTTCGGATAATCTAAATACAGTGTTGATCTTAAAAATAAACTCAAATACTGGTAAAAACAAGGACATTAGCGCTATTGAGACTAGAGCTGATACAAAACCGCAGAAACCGTACATCCCTGCGTCTATAATGCCATATCGGTTTGATAGTATGCCTATTACAGCTGGGATTATTGCGGCCACCGCACTTGTACAAACACCGACACCCATGTATCTGACCCGAGTAGCACTGGATTTTCCAGTATAGGCGATCATAACGATTCCAAACATAATAGCCGACACTAGCGTTGCAGCACCCATTGCCGCGTCAGTATAACCATTTAATAGCACATTGTTCAAAAAGAACGCTATGTTTATAAAAATGTTTGTCATCATGCCGATACGACGGCTTAACAATAGCGCGGATAGAAGTCCAGCTAGTGAGAATGGGATTACGAATACACTGATGAAATTTGAAAAAAGCAGTCGAACTACAAAATCAACTAAAATAATTGAAAAGAGTGTTATGAGATGTTTTTTGTCTGATACTTTATCAGCTTTGACAAAGCGCAAATATACTAGGAGTGTAAAAAACACGACCATGAGTATTGCCGTCACGATGAGAACGTCAGCGACATCCGTCAACGAGAACGAAATAATCTCTTCAGCAGCCTTTACGGTGAAGTGAAGTGCTTTTGTAATACAACCTATCACGAGCGCGGTTGATGTCACTATCGCAATTTTAAATGGCGTTTCTGTCTTTGCTTTGACATCAGGGCCGTTAGGTGATTGGAATTTTAGCTCGTTTTTATCCTTCATGGACAATCCCCATTAAATTTGCGACCGAGGGAATGACCGCATATGTATATATTATATACTCATCAGGTCGCTTTTGTCTAGTATTTCAAGATATAGTGCAAATCAAATAGCATTTAGTGCCCGAAAACTTAAGTTATATGCTTAATATGTAGTGAGACCGGCATGTGAAATTTTGTCATTTAATAATGGTGTAATCTAAATGCATGTGGTTAACTTGATTTTGTTAAAGGCAGTGAGAATATAGATATAATTAGAATTTGACTTTTGTATCAATAACCGCACGTTTCCAACTTTTAAAACTAGTAAAAATTTGATAGCAGAAGAATTATTTATTTAATAGACTAGTAAAAGCGCTGATTTTCGAGTATTAAAATTGTAAAAATATAGATGCAGGAGAATGCAAACGCTAGAGACAAAAAGCCCACAGATAACATCACTCTTTTTAGGATGTATAGTGTTAGAGCTTGGATTTCATCTAGAAGGACGCGAAGTAGTATGGTCTAATGACAATTTTTCGGGCTGTGCAATCATTTCTAGGCACTTTGGGAGTGTAGTTATTTATAGCGTATAACAAATTGGTCCATATGCAGACAAATCAGTCCCTAGTGGATTTTATACTGTGTAACTCCCGTGTCAAGATCTTTCTGTCATTTGAATGTCACCAGGGGTTGACCAGCAGACATGGTGGTTTATATATACATCCTTAGCTTTGGATGCAAAAGTCTAAAGCATTTGTGCCTTGAATGTTAGAAGTAATTAACTGCAAATAATAGACAAGCTATACGGCAATACTTGCGATTTTAAAAGTATAGAGCAAGGTTATTGAAAAACCACTATTGCCCAATTTGCTAAATATTGAGTTTTTAAAATTCGTGAGTGCACACTGATATTAGGTTTAGCCTTGATACTGGTTTTAACTCTACCCAGTGCGACTAATGGAACTCGCGCAAAACTTATATATAACTACACAAGGCGCACTAAAAGGTGTAGTGCGAGTAGTTGCAAACGGCTAAATATTAAACTGCAAACCGAGTACGTGAAAATTATTAGAAGTCACACCAGCGGTTGGGAATTTTGCCGATATTGCGAAAAATCCACTATATGTCAATTGCATGGTAAGTTATGTCTAAGGGGATTAAATAGGGGTATGGTGTTTAAAACAATAAAAGTTGCTGGCGGTGGTGGCACTTGGGGGATATCAATACTAGAAGCCTCGAGTGTTGACAGACTGAGTGCGAGAGTGCAGTTGTTTTGAGAGATTTTGTATTTGTGTCGAATTAGTAAAGTGCGCATATAGACGAAGAGTCAGTTCTATCTTGGAACGTGTGTGAGCAATGGAAACGTTTGACACCTCTGCTCACTAGCGCATATGAGAAGATAGATTTGACAAGACAGTGCAAACTAAAACAGCTGAGTAACAAAGAAAGTCTTGAACTCTCAAATTTCGAGATGCACTGAGGTGGCATGTCCTTAGGTTTTAATGCGATATTAAATAAAAATTCACACAATGCATTTTGACGTCTGTATGGTAAGACTTTAGTCAAAAAAGCATAATTTTTCCATCTTAGACAAATATATTTCAATATAGTGTGCTACCGTTTTTGCCCAACTTTGGGCGATACAATAGATCATTGTTGCGATCATTTTTAGTGTCACATTCTCAATTTAGGGGCATAAATTTCGTATCTAGATTGAACTTAAAATTCTATAAACGACCGTTTATAAATTGACGACAAAACCTACGAAAACGGCGCAATTTTGCAAAAAATGGCAGAGCTATATGGTATAGTAGTCATTATCATCAAAATTTCATGTTGGAATCATACTATCAGCCGTTCTTTCATGCAAATAGGTATTGACATTACGCGCTTAAAGTAGTAAAGTATATAGTGCAAAATAATAATATGCGCGCGCGCGATAAAAGCTGTCGCTTTGGCCGTGATAGTTTGCGCAAATTATATCCGTCTTTGCACTGGAGAGATGCTGTTATGTTAACTAGCAATTACGTTAAAAAAGCATTACTTATTGTTATTATATTATTGACGATTGTGGCACTATTTGCTTGTAGTCAGCGCGATGGGGAATTCACCGATCCTGACGCTGATCTGGAGGGTAGTGGTGCTGGAAGTGGTAATACCATTACCACAAAGACGCCAATAGACGATGAAACACTAAAGAGTGATGTTTCGAAAGCTGCGCAAAATGCAAGGAATATGCACACGCATGACAATCCCGATTGGTATGTGTTCAATATTGAATTCAGTTATCAGTTCGAAGATTACATAACCAAATTTTCTACAGATTTTGATATAGTATTTCAAGGCAATATTCATTTGACCGACAATTCTCAAAGCGAGTTGTTTTTCGTGTTCATTGATAACAAAGCGATTGAAAACAACCAGAATGCATTGAAACTAGGTCTATATTATTTTGGCAAAACAATGTACGTCAATGTAGGGGGAAATCAGTATTACACTGAGGAAATAAACGTTACGGAAGTCGCTGGCTTAATAGTTGGATTGTTAACATCTATTGGAATAGATATACCAACAACGCTGGCTAATGTTTTTACCGCTCAAGGTCTTGGTATTGATGGTCTAGGAGACGCGGAAGCACTTATTAATATGGTCTTGGGCGCTTTATACGATCCGACCAATCTACTACAAACACACACAATTAAAGATGGTTATGAATCGATAGATTACTTACTTGACTTCAAGATAAATGCTATTCTCAATATATTAAAAGTTGCAGGAGACTTTTTAAATTGGGGAACGTTAGGGTTACCTGATTTGGATCCACTAATGCAAAGCTTACTAGGGTTTTCCCTGAATTCACTCCTCACCAAAAATTGGGCAACAATGACAGGAAGCACTGTAAGATTGATAACTACCAAATCCAACCAAGTCCCTGTTACAGACGAAAATGGTGAAATCGTATATACAGCATCTGGCGATATTGTTTATGAAGATGGATTTTACTTTAACGGTCTTGAGATGAATATTGTGACAGTCCCAACTACAACATACCCCGATGGTGAATATCATCTAAATATGATGCTCTCACCGCTCATAATGGGTTATTCAAATGCTAAACAGACCATTCGTTTTGAAAATACAGGATTTACATCTTCTAGCAAGGATACAGTACCTAAAGCGGGTTTAGCTAATATTGAAATAGACCTAGCGTTAGGACTTGACGTAGCACCTAGTGGAACTTTCACATTAGGCGATGTGCTAGGAACTTTGATTGATTTAGAATCTCTAGGACTAGGTTCAGTCACTGATATCCCGTTCATTTTCCCAGAGACAGGTATTAACTATGAACTTCAAATCACTTTGAAAGTGCATTTTGACTTGTTTGATTATCGAAACACGCGTTTAGAAATTACTGCATATTTCTATGATGGTACAACAAAGCGGCGACTATTGCAAGCTTATTTTGAAGCTGATGTCTTATACCTAAGTTTAGCCGATATTAAAACTGCAGATGGTCAAATAATTCCAAACATAAAAATAACGAATTTGAATTTGAACGATCTCATATTATCGGGATTGATGGGCACTCTAGAGCAATACTTAAACCCAAATTATATAAGACCGGCAGAAAACGCTGAAGGCGAGCCGACTTTGGACATAATGACACTTATAGGCATTATATCAGGTTCGATTAGTAAAGACGGTTCTATTATTAGCATCGATTTGACCAACGAATCACTTAATGACATATTACACATGTTCTTAGCAGGTGGTGATATTGGAATCGCTGGGGTATCTCTCTCGGTAGACACTGCCGATATTTTGAATTCAATCAAAATCTTATTAAACATCAACGATGATGTCTCAGCTAAACTTGAAATACGAAGAATTGAATATTTCAAGATGCCAGAATTTAATAATGCTGAGATTATCGATACAGAGCAAAAGCGCAATTCGTTTGTTGACGTGAATAACACAACGCTAAATCACATCTATGCAGCCCAAATTGATGGTCATGCTACGATCGGCACTACTAATTCCGATGTTGGTATCGGCATGGACACTTTACTCAGCGATTTGCTCGGCTCAGTATTTGACAATATTGGTGTACATATAGCATTTGATGGCAGTGGTTCATTTATTGCTAACTACAAAATAACGGCGGCAATTGATATAAATGATATAAGAAACACAGGGCTTAGTGTCAATTTCTATTACGATGATGATGTGACAAAGGTATTCTTGCTGGTGTATTATGACGCAGCCGTAGACACAATTTATATCGATTTATCACGTATTGACGTGCTAAAACAAAAGATGCCAACGCTTAATTTTATCGGCACGTTACCCAAATTAAAAATTGCAAATGTCGGAATTCGCGCTCTGCTTGAAAGCATTTCGTTCTTGAATCCGTCTAATGCTGAAGGTTTGGCTAATGCCTATTATGCTGACTATTTAATTAATTCGCCAGACGATTTGATAACTAATTTAGCTGCACGTTTGCTAATTGGCAATTTGCCGACAGAACTGTATGAATTAGCATTGGCGGAAGGTGTTGAAGAAGAGAGCACGTCAGCTGGTGGATTTGATTTAGGCACGATTTTAGGATTGCTCACAATATCGATCGATGATGTTTCTAAAGCTTTAATTGTAGAAGCTGACAAACAGATTCTAGCTATTTTGCTAGGAATTGCAGGTTTGCCCGAGGTCGCCCTAGCTATCAAGTTGCAATTGATTGGTGTAGGTGAAATCGGTGAGGACGATGGGTTTGTAAATATAAAGCTGGCTGTCTTGGATAGTGAGGGTGTTAAAGTAATCTATGGAGATATATCTCTAATTCACAGGGTGACGGTAATAATAGGTGAAAATACACCAAGCTATTTCTTAGATGGTTCGGGTGGTTTTAACGTTTCCGATTATGTTGAATTAACTGAATACTTAGAGGAAATGGTAATTTCGCTGAGTTTAGAAGGTAATTTCCAAATGATCAAAGGTGAAGAATCTTTCTTCATCAACGATTTTATTAACAATATAGTGCTCAGTCTTTTGGGTAATGTCGGTGTAAAATTCGACCTTGAAAGATTTGACGTAAATATCAGATATCAAGTAGATCTGCGAATTGCATTAAGCGATATATTGGATATTGCAGCGGGCAATATACCAGAGAAATTGCGGTCTGAAATATCGATTGTCGTTATAGATAACGTTATTACAAGGGATATGTTGGGTATTTATTTAATTGACAACTCATTGTATCTAGATCTAAGTTATTTCGGTGTCGACAATATAACAATCCATGACATATCAGGGTTAATCGATGAAATTATACGATTAATCAACGGTGTTGTCGAAACTGGAGATATACAAAATCTGCCACTGCCGTTTCCTACCAACGCTGACGAAGCACCTGGTGAAGGTGTAAATGGCATAAACACGCTTGAAATTGTTATTGCGCCGGACCAATTCACTATTATAATAGCAGAGGTAATGGTAACAGCACTTCAAAACATGCTATTTGGCACACGTTTTTTGAATATAGGCGATGTATCATTGTTTGTGTATCTTGGAGATATATTCAGTCTTGATATCCAGCTTTTCATGGATAATATGGAGATAGTGCTTGGTATTTATAGGATTGAATTGGATGTTGCCACTTATGGTGATACTAGCAAGTTAACACCGATTACCTTGCCAGATAAGGATTTCCATACAAGCGACTCCAAAGGTGGAATGCCTGAGACGGTCTTTCTATCATTGCGCACTAGTCTATATATTAGCGCGATACCCGAGAATGTCAATGGTCAATCTGTTAACAGGACATTGAACTTAACGCCTGCACTCGCTGGTCTGTTGGGGAGTGCGGGTATAGATTTGACAACCTATCTGCAATTTTTAGGTGTCAATGACGGTTCAATTGATATAGAAGTATCTATTGCAATCAACATAAAGAAATTAATTGATGGTGATATTCTAAATGCAATTTCAGCTAAAATTGTATTATTGACTGTCGATCAAACTGTAAGTACTGTATTTTTAACTGCTATATACAAGGGTGGCGATTTATATATCGATACCGATGCATTTGGCATAGGGAAACTTCATATAAAGAATGTTAGTACGTTCTTTGGTTCATTGTTTGGTGGCGGATCTGGAACTGCTATTGAAGGGACTGCACTTAACGCAGAAGATGAAGAAGTAATTCAATACATAAGCATATTCTTAATTCAAGGTGGTCTCACATTCAGTATAACTAAGGATTTGCTCATCGCTATATTCAACGGGCTAGGTGCTGACATCGGTGATTTGTTAACTCAAGTATTTGCCGAAATAACTCGTGTCGAGCTGAGTGGTGGATTAAATGCTAACCCAGTAGAATTAATTGTAAACATTGAGCTAGATGGCATAAATATGGGTTTACAAATTGATAGTCTGCAGTTGAAAATTGACAAAGAGATCGATTCTCCAGAAATAAATCCAGAAGATTATGCTGCATACACGGTGTTAGAAAACCTCGAGAATTTACGTATAACAATAGACGGCAAAGTCGAATTCTCAATTTATGGCAAAGAGGATGGCACTGATTTCGACTTTGTGGTGCAAAAAATATATGAACAATTAGCAGGTTCAGGATTTTCCTCTGACCTGTTTGATTTGGAGGCTCTGCTCAATCTTGGTGTGTTGCTTAAAGTAGTCGGCGAAAAATTCGGAGGCAAAATTTACTATAATATTGACGTAGTTTTGAACCCTCTAAATTTAATGGCGTTAAATATGTCATTTAAATTGACTTCAGAAGCGGGATATGAAAACTACGGATCAGGATATGGCGATATCATTAAACTGTACATAATAAGTAGCAAGAATGCTTCAGGTGCAGACACTCTAGATGTGTATCTTGATGGGACTGGTATTTCAGAAGGATTTAATATTGAAAAAATAAGAGTAAGTGATGTTTCAGGATTTATAGCTGGTTTCTCAGCACCCGCTCAAAGCGAAGCGATAATACCTCCTGGAAACGCACCACCAACAGCAGAAGAAATTGCTAATGCTCATATTCTCATAAACATAGCACTAGCCTCAGATGCAATGACCGCTCCAATCGTGCTTAATCTTACAAAAGGCGCGTTCGAGGTTCTATTTAACATGCTAGGTATTCCAATAACAGAATTCCTGGGCGCATATTCACCAAGTGCATCTATAGAAATTGGTGGTGATGACAGTTTAATATCCATTAATTTTGATATTGGAAAAGACAGCGCAAGTGACTTATTGCATTTCGATTTATCGCTGAATTCTCCAACACTTGGGATATACGATAAAGAAGGCGATGCACTGTTTGAGTATCAAACTATTGTGGCTTCACAGTCGGATTACTATGAGATTAATGAAGGCGAATCACTTAATTTAAAACTTACAATTGGTGGTGAATTCTCGTTCGAATCAGTAGATAATTTAACTAACCCTGATAGTCAA
>JAITLB010000017.1 GCA_031278175.1 Christensenellaceae bacterium | reverse complement strand
TACCGAACGCATTGTCTAGCATCGCATATTCGGGATTGTTTGTTATCTCGTAATTAACATTCGAATTTGTCGCGTAAGTGGGGTTGATTGTCGCAATAAGCCTAATAAATTCACCTTTTTGCAATTCCGTTTGCCCACTCTCAAGACTCACATCGACATTGCGAACGGGAACAAACACAGTAAAGGCAATTATATTGCTGTAAATATCGTCAACGACCGCTCGAACTTTAATGACTCTGTTGGGGCTTCCGACATTGTTTGAAACATGCAAAACACCTGATTCGTCAACATACGCGATATCACCGCCCTCTATAAAGTTATACGACACCGCTTTATTGCTTGCGGTAACGGGTAGAATATGCGAAGAAAGCTGTACACTGTCACCCTCGTTTATTGTCGAAATATTGCCTGCGTCAAGACCAACCGATTGAACCATTCGCTTTAATACAGTAATCGCTATTTCGTTGCTGACTGTACCCTCGCAAATTGCAACGACTTTTATAATCGCGTCTATCTGAGCGTTTCCGTAAACGGAAAGCATGCCTAACGGACTTATCGAACCGTATTCGGATCCTTGCGTAATCTCGTAGCCAATGGTTAAATATGTCGCGCTAATAGGGTACACACTGGAATAGAGTTGCACCCTATCATCTTGCATTACTCCTGTAGCATTTTGATATACACTAATAGCAACGCTTTCTACGGGAACTTTATTTACAACAAAACCATATTCCGGGCTGTTTACACCCGATATATTGGCGATAACTTTAACGATTGATCCTACCGTCGCGTTTGCGCCTATCTTTAATTCTCCAGTAGCGCTCACGGTTGCGTTCGCCGCGCCTGCCGTTATTTTATATTGGGGTTCGTTTGTCGTCGCGTTTGCAGGAAGTGCGGTCGCCGTAAGTTGGAGAGTTTCTCCAATCTGAATATTCATTGTGGCACTCTTAGATAACTCTTGACCGCTTGCTAAAACCTTAACGCTATCAACGGGAATCGCGCCTACTGTTATCGTTTTAACCGCGCTATTAATGCCGTCCGCCGTTGCGATTAGTTTTATTTGCGCTTTTACTGGTGCGGTAGATTTTGCCGTTATACTAAACCCGCCCTCGTCTATTACGATATACTCCGCCCCTTGCAAAATCGCAAGTGAAACATTTTTGTTTGTAGCGTTTGTCGGCGAAACAAGCGAATACAACGTGAGTAATTCGCCTGGCTGAATATCTGCCCGATTGCCGTCCGCAAGCAAAACCACCTCTTTTACAGGTGTTTTTATGATAGGTATATCAAGTGCGCTGCTGTAAATATTGTCTACAATAGCCCGCGCTTTTACACCCACGCTGTCACCAACGGCCAGAGTCTTGGTAACCGTCAATAGCCCGTTATCGCTAATCCAAGCTCTTTGTGCCGCTGCCTCGCCCGTAAGAGCAACACCGCCGACTTTAACATAATCGATAAAGTATTCAACATCTTTGTAGCTCGCATTCTGCGGGTTAAACCCTGCGTGGAGCGCGACCGACCCGCCGACTTCAATGCCGCGCATGTCAATTCCGACATCAACCGACTCAGCCATAACAGGGAGTTTTTTGATATAAATCGGAATGAAAGTATTTGCGTCAACAGTTCCGTCATCTTTAATATAATAAGCATAAACAAGGTCTTCGAATTCTGCTATACTCGAATCGATAACATAGGTTTTGTCACCGTCAAAGTACACATAATCGTTGGCACCGATAATATAATCGCCTAATTGCAACTCGTAATCGTAGTTTTCGCCAGTTATCATGTTGTAAACGGATATATATAGCTTGGGCAGTTCGACATACCCGTTTTCACCTATGACTATAGTAGTTGCCTCTAAGCTTTCAATTTCCATCACACCCAAAGTTTCTGTTTTGGCGGTGAGGTTATAAACTGCATCTTCTCCCTTGTTCAAAAAATCAAACTTATAGTTAAATACAGGAACCGCCACTTCTTTTTTGTAGATTTTTATGTCAAATTTCGCAAAGGCTTTGATGTCAAAATATATCCCCCCATCAAGCCGATATGACCACGGATTTTCGTCAAAAGCGTCACTGTTCAGCTCACCCCAGCCCATGCTGAAAACACCTATTGCGTAAAAATATACACCCGTTTCTATTTGCATACCGATAGTAACGACTCCGAGAAAAGTTACACCCACTTGTAACCTAAGCCCAATTTTTATGTCCAATTCTCCAGAAGCATATGCATTACCCGCTTGCACCATTCGGTCTTCGTTGTGATACTCGGTTGTTTCACCCTTATATTCAATCGTTCCACTTTCGTCTACCCAAGATGTTTCATGCTGAACACCAAGTTCGCCCGTAAATTTTATATCGACAATAAAATCCAATACGAGAGAGATTGATACAGTCGCATTAACAGGCCACATAATATTAAGAATTCTATATGCTGGTTTTGATTCGTTTAATGCCTCAACTCTATTGTTTACAAGTTTTTGAAGTACATCGCGTTTCTCATTTCGAGTCTTGATTGCCTTTTGCGCATCTTTTATTTGGTTAGTTACAGCCTGTCCCCTTAACCCCTTTTTGCCCCTTTCAAGGGATTTGCGCATTTGATATTCATTTATACCTTTTTCGTTCTTAGTAATTTTTCCATCTTTATCAATTATCTCGGAGAAATAGTTTGTCGGCATAATATTGGGGTTACTTCTACGAAAATCCGTATGAATACCTAAATCCAACTGTCCGTCAATATCTAACTTAAACCCAAGCGTTGTCCGGCTGATGTTAGCAACATTCTTTACTCCGTTTATATCGCTGACAAGTGCCTTCATGTCTTTCGTTATAGTTATGGTTGCTCTAACACTAACTTGTGCTCTCCCTGCTTTTGCAACTTGCCAAGTAAAAATAAAGCTAAATTGCCAAGGTGATTGTTCCATCTCACCATCGTCCTTGCGGAACATGCCGCCCGAAACATTGAATTCAAAAGCGGGAATTAACTTATTTACAGTCTGTGTCGGCAGGTTAAATCCTTTGGATTTCGAATTCATCGACTTAGCAACATTGCTTGTTTTTGCAGATTCGGGATAACATTCTGCCAAAACTTCACTCATGGCGGTTATGTATGGTGTTTGCATTAGCTCGCTTTCAAGTTCTTCTTCATCAATTTGCCCGACAATATCGCAAAGTGCAATTTGAGGAACGTATTCGCCGTAAACCTGATGCTCCATAGCGACCTCATCTATATCGGGTGTTCCTACTCTTGCCGTATAAATCTCTCCGTCTTGATTAGCAATTTCTTCAATCTTAGAGGTCACATCGCGTTCTATCGAATCGGTTGCATAATGAAACATTAAAATATCGCCAACGGCAATGTTTTGTGCTTTAACCGTTAAAAATTCACCATCAAAATCTATTATGTTCTCCGAGTCCATCTGCTTAGTCTTTTCGGACAGTATGATATTTTCAACTTTATCATGCTTAACTGAAAAATAGAACGGTCTGCTCGAGTCGATATCCTTTTGAGCAAAGCTAACGTTTTTAGCAGTGATGACGTAACTTTCACCATCTGCATACCCACCGTTGGGTGCTTTTACTGCAAATTTATTATTTGAGATTTTTGTAAAATTGCAATTAACCGTGTTTCCGCGAATATCCCTAACCGAAACATATTCCGACAGTTTCTGGCTCGATAGTTTTTCCACAGATTCAAATTCAAAAGAAATATTTTTGTCCACACCGTTCATTGCTTGGGTTTGTTTAACAAACTCATTCTCTGGTTGCTCGAAAGTTGTGAAATTGCTATCGAGCTTGTTCATAATGCTCGACATAAGCCCAACGGATGCAGTAGCAATAGCAACGATTATCAACACAAGACCGATTATGTTGCGGTTGTATTTTTGCACAATGTTTTTAAATGCTTTCATATTCTTTCTCCAGTTTTACAAGGATGACTACGCTTTTTTAAGTCTACGTCTTCTCCCTTTTTTAAGAGTACGTTTCGATTTTTCAAGGTTACGTTTCTCTTTTTCAAGGTTTCGTTTTGCTCCTTTATATTGAATAATGCCAATAACAGACAACCCTGTTCCAACAACAGCGATTATTGGCATAGCGATTAAGAACTGATGTCTAACATATGGCATAATGTCGTTAGGGTTTTCTGGATTATAATAAAATCCCACCCTAGTAGGACCACCGCCAATTTGATCGTTATTGACATGCAATTCATTCTCGTATCTCACCTTATCAACATAATAAACAACTTTAACTCTATTCACATCAACACGAAATAGTTCTTTATTCCAGACAACACATTGATAATAAACAAACTTTTCAAATGGTCTACAGTATCCAAAAAACACACCAAATGCAGCTGCGTTAAATATTATGCCAACTGCCAACATAAACAATAGTCCGTGTAATAGGCGTTTGTTCTCTTTTTCATCTATTTTAATGCTTTTTTTACTCATTTTTCATCTCCGAATTGTTTTCACTTGAATTCGACTCTTCTTCTACTATCGTTTCCAAGTCTTTTAAAGTATCTATGGATCTTTGTAATCGTTTTTTCTTTTTAGCAATAAGTTGAATCGCTATTAAAGCTGCCGTTATCATACCTCCACTGCTACCAAAGATAATAGATATCCCATCGTATAGCGGCCTTTTGTTTTTATTCTCATCAACGATGACGCTTGCGCTTATTTGCAATACATCTCCCGACAAATACGCTGATGTATCAAGGTCAAGAATAATATATTTATCATTCCCAGCTTTCATAAATTCATATGTTCTGTTTTTGTATTTTCCGTTGACCGATTCAACCGCGTATCCACTGTTGGGAATGACAGTCAACGATATTTCTTCATTCGGGGCATAATACAATTTACCACCATTAACCGTTACGTTTTCTACATCAGCGTTTATCTCGACCCTAATCAAATACCACGCTTCGAATAGAACGTTAATTTGCTCCGCAACCGATCCAAAATCATACTCGCTATTTGAAAAGTCGCTTTTGCACTCAACACCATTTATAACTGCACTTTTAATGCCGATATTTTGCTTGCCACCTGCGTCTAAAACAAGCGTGGCCTTTTCCTGCGACAAATAATATTTTCTATTGCCGACTATTTCAATGGCAACGTCCGACATTGTTTGTTCATTAGAGGAAACGGCAAGTGTCCTTTGCGACAAAACACCCGTTGCGTATGTCCAATAATTATCAAAATCGAAGCCCGCTAAATTCACCGCTTGCAAAAATTGCGTGGGTGATAAAGTGATTATCCCATCCAAATCACCCGAGGCTACGGCAACTGTTCCGTGTAACGAATAACAATTTTCTGTATTTACGGTTTCGTATTTAACTGCAACAAAACCCGCTATTCTGAGCGGTGTCGAATCGTAGTTTTCGGAGATTACCTCTGCCACCGAAAACGAAGTTTTGATTTCTCCGCTTTCAAAGCCTCCGCTAACCCCCATAAGTCCACCAGCTAAATGACCTTTTACCGTGCCTTGACTGCAAGAATTAGAAAGAATGGCACATGAATTTTCGGCAATCAATCCGCCCGCCGTTCTGCCTTTTACATCGCCGTCAAAAGAGCAATTGTCTATATCGCCGAAGTTCTCGGCGATTAAACCACCCGCACGGATACTTGCTTCCACATTGCCTTTTGCGTGGACGTTTTCAACCGTGCCGTAATTTAACCCCGTAAGCATGCCAGATTTCTGCCCACCTTTAATATCGGCAAAATCAAAAAAGAGATTTTTAATATGTAATGAATTTTGAGAGAAAAGCCCCGAATACTCATCGGCTCGGTCAATTTCCAAATTCCAAACCGTATGCCCGCCACCATCAAATACGCAATCGGTCATGCCGTATGTATCGAGCGGTTGCCACCCGTTTGCTTGCCAATCGCTAACCTGTCCGTGCCAGCTTTCGTCCGTTGCTAAATCGATGTCGTTTATTAATCTAAAAATAACACGAGAATAACGGTTGTCTATTAATTTGAACAAATCCTCAGTGAGTGAAAGTTCAATAATTGTATTGCTATACAAGGTTTCTGCGGCAACGGTGCGGCCCATTTGAGCATACGTAAAAACATCCGATCCAATAACTAAGATTGAAAGGATTATCGACAAAATTATTGATTGTACGATAACCATCTTTTTCATCAGTAGACTCCTTTGCTCACATCGATTTTAGGAAATATACACTGTTACATAAATAAATGTGCAAATTTATTTATGTTAGTTATGATAGCACAAAAATCGACCTATTTCAATAGTTTTATAACATTTCCCATCCAACATTCCCGAGCAAAGGTTAAATCCATGTAAAAAGGGAGGTACAATGGTTTTACTTTGCATTTTGCATTATTTATCGAAACATCACGCAAATTATTTACACATATGCAGATGACACGGTTAAATAAAAGCCGCATCGCTATTTTTACGATATTCGTTAAACATATCCATCATGCGTTTTGCCACGCTGAAGAACGGACATATCTATTCTTCGGAACGCTTGCCGAACTATCTCCCAAAGTTTCGCCAAACGGATTTACGACCATTCTCATTTCTATAACCTGAACTACAAACCATAGCGCAAGACGGGGGATCTTTATGACTTGCTTTCATAGTCTACGCTTTTATGTTGTTACACCAACTTGCTTTTGATTATGTGTGCGTTTTTGCCCTATGCGAATTCGAAATCTTTTTTCAGCCTAAATTCCCGCAAGCTATGACTAGCTAAGCCAATATTTCAAAGCTTTTATACGTGTTCATAAGGATCATCTATGATTGAAATTTCAAGTGTCTGGAAATAGTGATTTTGTTTCTTTGATTCATTAATATGTTTGTTCTTTCCTTTTTGTTACTTTCCCCTCTTATAATAGCAATTTAATTTCGTTTAAAAACAAAGTATTAAGGGGTTCTTCCATAAGGAACCTCTAAAAACGAAAGGCCGATTTTATCTGGCGAAGTCGGACATCCCCGCCAGATAAGCATCGCTTTTTCATACCAACATAATTGGTTATTAATCAATATTTGCTACTATGCGTTGCACGTTGGCACTTGGTAGAATTATACCATTTTGTTTCCACACAGATCTGGTCCCAAAAAAAATTTACACTGTCCAGCAAAGACTGCTCGTTTTGGCAATTATTTTTTTTTTCTTGGATTTCATTATTCAAAATATTTGTTATTTGTAACAATTTTTAAAATTGCGTTTTTTCGTATGTTTTTCGGCTTTAGCGTGATTGTTTTGCTAAGCTACTACTCTATCATTTAAATGACTAAAGCTTTTTTCAAGGCTTGCGGTAACCTCTGTGAACCTTGTCATCATGCCCCCTGCAAAGATTCAATTTTGTCTCTTGAGAGATTCAATATTCTCAACTACATGATGCTGGATACTCTTTCTTCTGTAGTTATTGAAAACCGCAAAAGTATTATCTGCTTATCTAATTATAGCACTAATTTCCCCTGTTTTCAAGGGATTTTGCAAAATAAAATAAATTTTTCGATTTAATATGGGAATTAAACAATTTTTTCTTCCATGGTCAATTATTTTATAACACATTTCCATTACCACCACTGGCGCTAGGCAGCAATATTTCTGTAGTTATTTAGAAAATCATTTGCTCTAACATAACGACTTTGTAACATCAAAACTACTATAATATTTTTTCTTGTGTTTTCAAACAGCACTATCATTTTTAAATATTGCGTCAAAAATTGCTTTAAATTTGTCCTCTATATAAGTTCTCTGTATCTTGTCTTTTTTAATAAAAACTGTACTTTTTTATATTAATATTTTTGTTTATTTGTCAGATTTAGCCTTTTTTGAAAATTTTTTCGGATTTCTCCGTGAGCCCGTGAAAAAGGTGAACATTGTTCACTTTTTGGCCTTTTTCAGTCAACTCCATAGTGAATTTACCCTTTGCATTTAGGCATTTTATTAGGGCGGGCAGAGGCGCATTCGGAAGATCAAGTGTTAAATTTCTGCTTTAACTTACAACACGCGCACTGTTATTGTGCGCGTGTTGGTGTTTAAAAGTAAGGAGTACCGATTAAACACAAGAAAGAATTGTAAGAGTTTTAAGCGTTTCTTGCGGTCTTAAATTGTGTTGTTTTTCACCGCTCTCGTGATATGTGCAAAAACTGCACATACCAGAAAGGTGCGCAATTCTACCATGCTAAATTAAGTAACGGCTATTCTATTTGACTGGATTAGCACCTTTCTTTTCAATTGGTTTGTTTGCATTTAGGATTTTAGATAAGTCTGCTGATTTATCGTCTATGTATATGTCGGCAAATACTTTTCTGCAGTCATTACCATATTGTGCTATGTTGCTTGCGACATTAGCATTAACGGCATCAAAAGTTAATCCTACTACCTGACAAGCTTTTAGTGCTGCTATGAGGTACGCATCGCACCGACAGGTCCAGAGTATAAGCTTGTGACCTTCGGCTTTCATTTGCTTGACGTAGTTTATAACAGCTGGTATTGGCTCACCTATTGCTGGATAAGCATCTTTAAATAATGTGCCGTCAAAATCAACGGCTATGATTTTTTTATCTTTCATGGATATACCTCGCACTAGTTTTCTTTTTGTGTTTTTATATCTTTCTATAACTTGCGTTCATCGTTTCTTATAAAGAGCTTTTCTACTTCTGGAGTCGCTGTGACACAAAAGCTTGTGCGTTCGCGCGTTGCAGATATTAAGAAACAAACACCTTGCGTGTTATTCGTTATTTCCACTTGCTCTGTTTCATTTATGCCACCTGATTTTTCATATAATGTTACAAGGCGTTGTATGTCTTGAGGTGGTAAATTAAATATGAAAGAGTACTGACAATTAGCAAAAATTGCTTGTGTCTTGCTTGCTACCTCTTGGTTAGCTGTTCCATCACCTAGATTTTGTGTTATAAAGAACAATGCACCTGCATATTTACGTATGCGTTTTGCCATCTGGAACAAGAAATCTAGTGCTATTGGGAATTTAGGATCGGTGAATGTATGCGCTTCATCTGCAATTATGGCAGTACGCACTAGTGTATCAATGTTCTTATTTTTATCTCTAGTGTTTATAATCTCTTGCTCTAGAAATCGCATTACTAATAACATTTGCGCATTAGCTACTATTTGGTTCTTGTTAGCAAGTAGCGATTGAAAATTAAAAACTGTAAACTGTTCTTCCGCGCGAAGCGTTGACGGACCATTCCATATCGATGAATACCTGCCACTTTCGGCAAATTTTGATATATACGTTTCGGCACGCTGTAAGTTTTGCAAGATTATAGGATTCAATGTGCTTGCCATGTCGCTTAGTTTTAAGCGTATAAGGTTCATTAGATCGTCAAAAGTTGGAAATTGATCTGGCTCTAAATTTGTGCAGTCGGTTTTCTCTGTTATGCCTTTTAGCTTGTATGTTTCAACAATCAAATTGTTGATGTATTCAAGCGTGTCCGATAGAATACCTTCAAGTGTTATCTTAAAGAAACTCTCTAGTGCTATAAGATGATTATTAAATATGCTTTCTGTTGTAGCTTTTTCGCCGTCATCGGTCAGTAAGCCATAGATATGAAAAGGATTAATACGTCCGTGCGTGGCCGATCCTACGTCTAGTTTTGTGCCGTTAACGTTTTTGCATAGCGTTGAAAACTCGTTTTCAACGTCAAAAACATAGATCCGCCAGTTGTCCGCAAATAGATTTGTTATTATTGTCTTTGCGGCATAGGACTTACCGCTACCAGGTTTGCCTAATATCAAGCAATTTGAATTTGTATGATTACCGTCGCGCTTAGATATATCTAGTATAACTGGATAATCATTGCATCCTAGTACTATACCATCTGGTTCATCGATTAGTGAAGTAGACACAAAAGGAAAAGCGGCGGCTACCGATGATGAATTTATACCGCGCTCATATCTTTTGAGTGTTCGAATTTTTGAAATGTTGGATGTTAGATACCCTTGAAATTGTTGAGAGGTCAATGGTGTCGGTCTAAAACCACTATTTGCTATTTTGTGTCGTAATGCTTTCTTAAACGATGATAAGTTTTCCGATGCATTATTAAACGCGGTTATTGTCAGGGTGCAATCAAATAGCAATTCATTTTCGTTTTGCAATGACTGCAAGGTGCTAGTCATTGTCTCTAAATGGCTTTCATTTGAAATAACCTCGCTAGCTTTATTAATGCTTTCTTCTCTACTACCTAATTCCGTCACAACGCGGTCTATGCGTTTAATCGCTTTTGTTGGTTCTACTGGTCTAATTTTAAAGACTACTTTAGTATTATCAATATTAAATATCTCTGCACCCCAGGCATTAACTACACTTAATGGGAAGTCAGCAATACCATATATAAAGGCATTTATGCCGTCAATGGTATAACCGCGTCCTGTAAATTTGATATCCTGTGGTAAAATATACTCTAAGTATTTTTCTCTTTGTATATCATCAATTTCACGCTCATCAAAAAAGCGAGTATGACAATACTTAAGAAAAGTCACAGTTTCTTTATCCTCTAGTGACCGTCCAGTAATCTCGCACATATCTAGTAGCGAACAAGCTGCTTGAACTGTCTCTAACAAGTTTTTTTCGTTCTCGTCATAAAATGCGAGATAAAAAAACGGTCTATATTGTTTCTCTATATTGTTCAGACGGTCTATTTGGCTTATGCGAGCGTGCAATATCTCGCTCTTTATATCGTCAGTAGTCTTTTCTATCCTGTTAAACAACGCGCTTGAAAACGTGTCCAGATTAAGCGGACGGTCTATTTTAATTATATCAAGACAACCACCAACATCAACAAGCTTAATTATTTTCTCGAATACGTCTATTTTGTTGTCTTGTATTTGTTCGTCCAACAGCGTGAATTCAATTTGTCCTACTGCCACTATTTTTGAGAAATAGCCAGGATAGGATATTAATCCATCTTCTCTTATTCCGAGGTAAGGCACAAGCTTTTTGACTTCCGCACCTCTATATGCTTTTTTAGCAAATTGAAATTGTATTATAGAACCTAGATATTGATATAGCCTTCCACCGTCAAACGGAAAAAATAGGGCTGCAACTGGCACAAATAATCCGATTGCTATAAATCCTTTTCCAGGAACTTTTGAAAATACTAAAATTGCTAAAAAGCCTAAGCATATTCCAAATATAATAAAGTCCATCAGCGTAAAGCCTTTCCACAGCGTAGCTGCCATTTTAGTGTTTTTAGGGATAATTCTATTCGACATTATTTTTTACCTCCTTTTGGTAGCTTGGGTTTTTTGTTATTCTTTCTAACTTGATTAGCCCATTGCGCAAGACCTATTGCCGCACTCCCGACATCTGCAACACCTGTAGCAACCTTTTTGCCCGCCTTGGCGGTAACACCACCAACACCACCAGCGTTCATAAACTTCTGCGCACCTCTCAATAATTTATTCGGTTCATATCCTTCAGTCATCTGCTTTCCTGTTAATATATTTTTAAGATTTTGATAACTCGCAGAACCTTTTGCTTTCGTATTTGTGAATTTACCTCCGAGCATTGAGGTGCCTAGAAAGTTTCCAGCTTTTGCAGCTGTTCCCAAAATGCCACCACGACTACCTGCCTCTGCAACGCCCGCCGCACCTCCAGCGCCACCTTTGCCGCCACCTTTCTTTCCAAATAGCGCTTTACCTACACCTCTTCCGACTCCATGCGCAAAACCCATACCTGCCAGGGCTGCAGCTTTGAAACCACTTCCTTGCGGTTCGCCTCTGCCACCGAGTAATGAGACAAATAATTCTGATCCTGCACACGCTGCTAGAGCCGCGCCTATAATCAACACGGCATCAAATAGTGTGTTTACAAAAGACGTTCCGTTTACTAAATTTATGCTTGGAAGCTGGTCAAAAAATAAGAAAAATAGGTTGAATGCTACGAGCGTTCCGTACACTGATAGCGTCTTTCCGATTATGCTTTCTCGCCATAGCTTGAAGCGCGACCCATCGTCTAATGGGATTGTGCTTATTGTAAACGGCATGACAAGGTATAAAAACACTACTTCAAAAATGCGCTTAGACATTTTAAATAGTGCAACGCAAAACATTACAAGTATAATAAGCGGCACAGCAAAAAGTAATAATAGGTTGGTCTTGTATAAGTCGGCATAACCGTTCGAAGTTTTAATATATGTGTCTTTACTTGGAACCCATACCCCTTCAATATTTTCTTCATAATCCTTAGGTGATGTTTCAAAACCCACGCTCTTTTTGTATGATCCGAAAAACACAGTAGCGGTCATAGTGGGATTAAAGTTAGCAGAGGTGTTGCCATCGCGCCATCCGTCATCATCAACTGCTAATTCAATGATGCGCTGTGATATAGTTAAGCTCTGTCCACTTTTAGTTGCCATATTAACGTCTTGCAATATTTCATTGCTGAGAGCAATACCACCAAAGACCACAAACTGTGCAACAAAAAAAGCAGCCAGTGCGCCAAAAAAAGATGTCAGAACTTTACCTTGTCCTTTCTTCGGACTTATCATTGACTTTATCGCTGCTAGCATTGTGAACAATGCTAGCAGTGCAACCGCTATTAAAAGCATGTAAAACCACGCATTAGTAATTGTGCTACTTTGTAAAAAATGGTCTAGTATATACACGCTTTCGGTGGCTTGACCATTAGTGTCAACCGTTACGCTGTCCTGGATGCCGACTAAGGCATTAAACACACCAGAGACAGCATCAATGATTCGCATCATTAAAAATGACAGATTAGCAATAGTTTTCTTGAAAAATATTTCCATATTTACCTCAAATCATGGTATAATATCCATATAATTTTAGTTAATAAAGAGGCGGTATTTATGAAAAAAACCACATATATTATTTTGATTATTCTCGTTTGCTCACTTTTCGCTTTTTATCTAACGTCCTGTACAACAAAAAATTTTATTGTAGGCACATGGGTTCTTGACACTGACTACCCAGTCGTGGGAGGTGGTACAGAAGGCATAAAAAAAATCACGTTATACAAAGACGGGACATTCCTTGCGAATGAAGAAGATGAGGGCACCTGGAAGTACCAACCAAAAGATAAGCGTTGGTATCTAACAACTGGAACATATTTTGAGCGCATTAAAAATACAAACAAAGTCACTATGAAAGATATAAGTTCTGCAGAATTTTCGGCGTGGCACGCTGACACCATATTAAACGTTTTCTATCGTGATTAGTAAATGCTAGGTCGGATTTGCCCAATTCCCCAAATAACCAATTAACGCTGTTGCACCAACGGCGAGTATGAAGATTATAACGAGTCCTATTATAAAGTTTTTTAGGTACTCTTTAGCTTCTCTGTGCTTTTCTTGGTTTCCTGCCTGCCACCATTTCAGACCTATGAAAACGGCCCATAAGGCAACGAATGCCGAGACTATTGCTATTATATAGGGATAAAAATTGTTTAATAGTTGAGTTAGATTATTTTTTAGCTCTTCCATAGCATTTTCATTTCTATAGTCGACTGCTGCAAGCAGCGAGGTTATTGATGTAAGTTTCATTTAATTTTCCTTGACCTTGTTATTTAATCAACTTGCGTCAGGTCTTTTCGCATGCCGTTTTATGATTTTTAAATGGTATGTTTTGCTCCGCCCAATTTATCCTGTGTCATATATCATATCAGCCCTCCTTTATGCTGTTTTTACGCGTCTGCCACGTATTGCTAAGAATGTTATTATGCTAAGTATAGCGCAACCAATGACTATTAAAACTATTGTAAACGGGTCAACGGTTGTAGGAATGTTAAAGTCGTAACTCGCAACATTGCCTACATCGTCAGTCAATACAAGCACATAATTTCCTGCGTCACTGATTTTAGTAGACAGGGTGAATCCGTCTACGGCTGTTCCGTCTTTGTATAATACGGCGGTTACGTCTTGCTTGTTTAGCTTTGAAAAACTTATAGTTCCAGATTTCTCTACTATATTAACGGTTGGTAATTCCTGGTCAACGGTTATCGTATAGTCATAAGCTTTGCCTGTTGCGACATGTTTAAGCGTTATTGTATATTTGCCTGTCTCCTCTAGTGCAATTACATCATCGACTAAATTTATTTGTTGAGTGTCTTTAACTAGTTTTGAGACTGTGAAACCGTCTGGGATTGCTTGATTAAGCGCTTGCACTCTAGCAGGCAATATTTCAAAATTAATAATTACCTCATTTTTTGCATTATCTGTTGCATGTATTTTATAGTTTCCTACCTCTGTATACCGCGATGCTATATCAATCGGTTCGCCGTTCAAGCTGACGCTCTGTATAACTGTTTCATTGAATGTTATTTGCGTTGAGTTAGTCCATGTTATGCCTGTCTCTATATTAGCGGTGTAATCTACGTGCTTGTCTATAGTTAGCGCCACAGTAAACACATTGCCTGCTACGTCGCTAGCCTTGAGGTAATAAACACCTTCATCGCTTAGTGCAGCCCCGTCATTCAAGTTTTTCTTTGTGTCTTTATAACTCTTCGTAGTTTCTTCAAGTGTCGCTGTAGCGTCATTAACGCGTACAATTACTTCACCATTTGCTAAACCGTCAATCGCGTTTTCTAAAGTAATCAATGGCGCGGTGAAATCAAGCTCGATTGTGAATTCCGCGACATTGCCGTATAGATCTTCAAGCGTGAGTGCGTAAATGCCCTCATTTACAAGTCTCGCTATTTCGTATGTGGTTTCATTATTGAAAACACAAGCAAAAAATTTGAGGTCTTCGTTTACGGTCAAGATTTGCTCTTTGTTAGTTATGTATGCGTTTATGCCAATCTCTACGAATGTTGCGGATAGCGAATATACCACCTCGGTATCAAGATAAATACTAAAGAGTGCAGTGTTGCCTGTCTTATCTGCAATGGTAAAAACATATAGCCCGTTATTTGAAATAAGGGTGTTTTTAGCATATGAAGTTCTACTACCATTATTTTTAGTTACATATACGGTTGCAGTTTCCTCACCCCAGTTGACTAGGAACGGCATGTTTATGCTTGACCCTGCTGCTATCTCGGTGTTCTCAACACTAGTAATTAAATATGCTGGTGCCTCTGCGTCAAGTGTAAACGAATATTCAATGTATATGCCAGCGTCAGCTAGCTGGTATAGCACGAGCAAATATTGCACTGTCGCGTCTGTCGTTGGTGTAAAAGTAACTATGCAAGATCGCTGTTCTAGAATTTCTTCTGGCAGCGGTCCATCGTAGACTAGTCTAACACCCGTGTTCGTGACCGTGAAAATATCCAATCCAAAGGTATCGGCATATGAAAACGTAACCGTGTTTAGTGTTGTGCCGCCGTCACGGACACCTTGCAGAA
Organism: Christensenellaceae bacterium; assembly: GCA_031278175.1. GTDB lineage: Bacteria > Bacillota > Clostridia > Christensenellales > DTU072 > JAITLB01. The sequence continues at coordinate 12,521 of JAITLB010000017.1, read as the reverse complement.
CCCCTGTAGGCAAGCCTTTTTTATAAAAGACTGGCTCGAATGTTATAATGCGTCCATAGACATCTTCTAATATGCAAGCATATTTTCCGCCTGTCTTTATAGTGTATTTTAGTGTTGAGACATCAATGCTTACACCTTCATCATCGCTTGAGAGGTACGTATAAGTACCGTCTGATTTGATTTTTACTATTTTGAGTGATATGAAAGCGTTATACTGATCGTTTTTAGTAATATATATCAACATGCTTTCTTGATTTGCTTCAGGTGACGAGTTAAACCATGTCGGCAATTTGCCCGCAACGACAACTTCAAAAGTTAGCATGTTGTAGGACCTGTCATAAACTGTTATACTGTACTTACCAGATCCAAGTGTTTCGTTTACTGCTGGTATAGTATCACCTTTAGCAAATGTAGCAGAAAAACCCGAAGATGCAATGTATACACCGACAAATTCATTGTCTGCACTATCTAAAAGTTCGTTAATATTTAATGAGACGACATAGAAAATGCCGTTGCGTGCACTTACGCTGTCACGTGTGATAGTAATCGGCTCTGTTTCTGTGCCGCGCACAACTTCCACTTTTAAATATGGTTCGGAGAAATCTAACAACAAAATAGCGCGTTGTGCGTTGCCACAGAGATCGCTTTCCACATAAAGATAATAACCCTCATAAAGACTGCCCGCGCTAGTCAGTGCATCGGCTAGTGTCTGTCCATAGCTTAAATAAATAGTGTCTAGTGTTATCGCACTTGTGAGATTGCCTAGATACGTGAGCACTACTTGAGATTTGGATAATTGACTGTTATCCGATGGTTTAAACGTCTTAGACGCAAGCAACAACTGCAAACTAGCGTACTCGGATAGATACTCAGGTAGCGTTGGATTATTGACCGTCAGCAAGTCAACGGGTGTCACAGTGTCATATGAATTGCGGTCTTTGATATGCGAGAAAGTCTTTCTGTTAGAAATATATTTAACGGCATAATACTGTATTGCGGAATCTAGTGTCGCTGTGTCATCATATGTCAAATACACTGTTTCGTTTGAGGTTGATACGTACGTAGGTTTCCCGTCAACAATTATCACTCTATAAATAGTCTCTTTCTCAATAGCAAATTCTAAGGCGGTTTGATAATCTGGGAATGAGTATGTGCCAGATATATTAGCTTTGGTCGTTGCGCCAAATATCTTATATGGTAATGTGACGGTATACCATGTGCTAGTCTTATACGAATTTTGAATGTCAGTGAGGTTTTTGAAATCGATTATTGACTGTAAAACTATCGTAGAAGTTTCGCTTTGTCTAGAAAATGCATCGGTTACAAAAAATGTATATCTACCCTCAGCTGTTACATCGATTGTTACGCAAGAGTCATAAGAGGTTATTAACTCCTTGCCATTTTTTGAGTAAGTAATATATGCATATGCATTATCCTTTGAGTAAGTAAAGCTTGTGTTCGTGTATGCGATGCCGCCTAGCGAGGTATTAATCCCGTCTAGACTAAACACTGGCAAAGAAAAATCAAGCGTTAAGATTATTTCTTGTGTTTTATATCCATTCATGTCTATTGCATGTATTGTCCATTTTCCATTGTTTGAAATGTCGTCAGCAATTGTAAAACTATATTTTCCATTTTCGTATACATGGTCAAGCACTGCCGGCGGTGCGTCATTTTTAGAATAATAGATTTGGCCGTGTGTGGATATATCTAAGAACTCTATATTAACCGTTCCGTATGAAATGCCGTTGTCGAGCTGTGAGGCTGTACCGTCCCGCGCAAAACCTGTTAGGTTTATAATCGGTGCATTCAAGTCAACAACAAAAGTTTTTCTTGTGCTGTTGCCTGCGGCATCGACAACAAATATTTCGTGTTCTGCCTCGGCTAATGTGTCTGAGATAACGCTTTGCGCAAGCTCTAGTTCTACATTGTCAAGGAACACTCTGTATTCGTTGACTTCGTTAACACCTATAGTTATGTACTGCGAGGTTGTATAATAGTTTTGCAAGTCAAAAGCGGGCGCTGTTTTATCGACAATAAATGATATTTCATTTAGATTGCCAGCCATGTCGCGTGCTATGATAATATGTTCGCGCTCATCAAGGTCGTTTGCTTTCCAAAGTCTAGTCGTGACTGGTTCGCCGTCAAACTCGACTTGCAGTAGATTCGTATCGCTTACTTTTATGCTAAATATATCGTCTGTCACTAAAAATAGGTATTGCAAACTCTCTTGAGTTAAAATAAAACTGTTTTTATAACTCTCAAGCGTTGGCACAGTAGTGTCTATTATGAATTTTTTTAGCGTTGTATTTCCAGCTTGATCTATAACGCAAATGGAATGTTCGGACTCTGTCATGTTGTCAGCATAAAGTGTGAAGTCCAAAAGTGGCGCATTGTCTAGTAGTACCTCATAATTATTTTCTTCAAGTACGACAATATCAAAGGTTTCGCCTGCCTTGTAATACGCATTAATTTCAAATGTTGGGAAGGTGTTATCTACTATAAAAGATACTTCGGTTGTGTTTTCTGCACGGTCAAAAACTTTTATGACGTGGTTGCCATCGGATAGGCTGGAGACATTCCAGGACTTAAACACAGTAACTTCCGAGTCGAGAGTAGTTAAAAGTACACCTGATTCGTCATTTGTAGCAATTGAAATAATTTGATCGGCTTTAAAAAACACACCCGTGGATGCTACTGTTTCTGCGTTCTTCTTAAGGTTGACCACTGGCGCGGTTTTATCCACATTGAAAGAAAGCTTTTTATAGTTGCCTGCCTTATCATAAACTGTAAGCGAGTGCGTTCCGTCACTCAAACTAGACGCTGCTATTTCAAGTGTATCTATGTTTGTAGTGTTGCAGAGCACATAACTATAGTTAGTGTCCTCTACATAAAAACTAATTTTCTCGCTAGCGTTATAATAATATTTGCTATCATCGGCTACCGCTTTGTTGGTGAGGTATAAAACGGGTGCTGTTTTATCTATCGTAAAAGTTGCGACTGCAGAATTGCCAGCCTTGTCATATCCTGTTATGGTATGCAAGCCGTCCTCTAACTCTGATGCGCTTATAGATGTGCTTTTTACTTCACCATCTAGCGTCCAGTAATTTTTGTTTGTGTCTGTGAATTCAACATATATGTATTTCAAGTCTGGAACATATAAACCATTTGCTTTAAGTTCGCCATTAGTGCCTATTTTGACTAAGACGGACGGCGCAGTTTTATCTACTACAATTTTTACCAAGCTGGCATTGCCGGCTTTGTCAGTTGCGGTCATTGTATAGATATCATCGGCAAGGTCGTCTGAACTCAAAATGTATTCGGACAGCGCGACGGTGCTAGCACTAGTTTTTTGCGTGACCGTTAGCAAGTTTAGATCATCTATATTCAAGTTGATTGACTCACTTGCCGCATAATAGTAGTAGCCATCGGCGGCGATAACCCTGTTGGGTGTTATTGTCGGGTTCGTTTTATCAACGACAAAAGTGACGGACGCACTATTGCCCGCTCTATCAAAATATTTGTATGTGTGTTCTTGTTCACTTAATTCGGACGCACTCCAACTATACACATTCGTTTCAGCGTCATTCAAGAAACCCTTGTATTTGTTTGTCTCTGTTATGACTATATCAACGGAAGTGCCGCTTGCAAAATGCGAGGCGCTATCTACCACCTGTCCGCTTTTTCTCAAAGTCAATGTCGGTGCTATCGCGTCTACAACAAAAGATATTTTAGAAAAGTTGCCTGCTTTGTCATAAACTGCGATACTATGCGCGCCATCGCTTAGACTGGACGCAAGCAATTCAAAGGTGTCTATGCTGGTGGTGTCACACAAGGTATAACTATAGTTAGCGTCATCGGCATAATAACTAACATTTTCTTTTGTGTTGTAATAATACTTAGCATCATCTGAAGGTGTCTTGTCGGTGAAATATAATATAGGTGCTGTTTTGTCTATAGTGAAAGTAGCAGACGCGCTATTACCTGCCTTGTCATATCCTGTTATGGTATGCAGTCCATCATCTAAATCGGACGAGTAAATAGTTGTGACACTTTTAGTGTCACCGTCTAGCGTCCAGTAATTTTTGTTTGTGTCTGTGAATTCAACATAGATATATTTAGCACTAGCAACAAAGTGCCCCACGACTTTGAGTTCGCCATTAGTACCTACTTTAACTAAGACGGACGGCGCGATTTTATCTACTACAATTTTTACTGTGGTGGCATTGCCAGCTTTGTCGGTTGCTATCATTGTATAGATATCATCGGCAAGGTCGTCTGAATTCAAAATGTATTCGGACAGTGCGACGGTGCTAGCATTAGTTTTTTGCGTGACCGTTAGCAAGTTTATATCATCTATATTCAAATTGATCGACTCGCTTGACGTATAATAGTAGTTGCCATCGGCATTTATATCTTTGTTGGGTGTTATTGTCGGTTTAGTTTTGTCAACGACAAAAGTGACGGACGCGCTATTACCTGCTCTGTCAAAATACACGTAGATATGTTCTTGTTCGTTCAAGTCGGACGCACTCCAATAATTAACTGTAGTTTCAACCTCATTCAAGTAACCGATGTGTTTATTTGCCTCTGATATGACTATATCAACGGATGTGCCGCTTGCGAAATGCGTTGCAGACTCTACCGCGTAACCGCTCTTCCGCAAGGTCAATGTCGGTGCTAGTGTGTCTACTATAAAAGACACTTTTGCAGAATTGCCAGCAAGGTCATAAACTGTAATTGAATGCGTGCCATCGGCTAGGTCTAGTGCTGCAAGCTCTAGTGTCTCTAAGTCGGTTGTATCGATTTGGATATTACTAAAGTTAAGCTCTTCAAAATAAAAGGTTATTTTGTCCGATGCATTGTAGTAGTACTTTGCGTCATCTGATGCTACTTTATTCGTGAGAGCTATAACTGGTGCAGTTTTATCTATAGTAAAAGTAGCGGACGCGCTATTACCTGCCTTGTCATATCCTATAATTGTATAGGTTCCGTCCTCTAGTCCAGCGGAACTTATATTCCCTGTCATAGCTTGACCAGAAAGTGTCCAGTAGTCTTTGTTTCCGTCTGTTAATTCAACGTATACATACTTTGAATCCGACACATAAAGACCATCTGCACTAAGTTTGCCGTTAGTTCCGATTTTTGCTAAGACCGTCGGTGCTATTTTGTCTATTACGATATTTATGCTAGTTGCGTTACCAGCTCTGTCTGTCGCTGTTATTATATAGGTGTTATCTTCAAGTTCTTCCACGCTCAACGCGAAAGTTGGAAGAAGCAAATCAGTACTCTCTAAAGTGCTAGACTCAAGAGCGTCATTTTTCTTTTGTGTTACTGAGATCAAATTAATGTCGTCTACAGTAATACGTATTGCGTCTTTGGGGTTGTAGTAATACTTGCCATCGGCATTTATTACTTTATTTGCTATTATAATCGGTGCTGTTTTATCTATGGTAAAAGTAGCGTACGCACTATTACCTGCCTTGTCATATCCTGTTATGGTGTGTAGTCCATCATCTAAATCGGACGAGTAAATAGTTGTGACGCTTTTAGTGTCACCGTCCAGCGTCCAGTAATTTTTGTTTGTGTCTGTGAATTCAACATGGATATTTTTTGAGCTTGGTATGTAAAGACCATCTGCCATAAGTTCTCCACTAGTGCCTATTTTAACTAAAAGCTGTGGCGCGGTCTTGTCAATTCTCAATTTGACTGTGTTTTTATTGCCTGCAATGTCAGTGACAACGACGGCATATTCGCCATCGGCTTGTTCGACAACCTCAAAAAATTCTTGCGTTAGCGTTTCATCATTCATTTTAATGGTATATGAATTTTCTTCAGTTATAGTCAATATAACAAACTCGCGAGCTTTGTAGTAATAGATACTATCACTGTCAACCGTTTTGTTGAGTTCGATTTTCGGTGCGGTCTTATCGACAACGAATTTTATAGTTGATTTATTGCCAGCTTTGTCTATTGCAATAAATGTATGTTCACCTTCATACAATTCGCTTGAACTTCGATAAACAGCACTAGTTAGATCCGAGTCAAAATACATTTTATCAAGGTTTGTGTCGTCAGCGTTTATAGAAATCGATAAACCAGCGACAAAATAAGCACCTGACTCGACAAGAGTGCCGTTCTTTTTTAATGATATAACTGGGTTGGTTTTATCAACACAAAAAGAAAAGTTAGATGTGTTGCCAGCTTTGTCAGTTGCTGTTAAGACGTGCACACCGTCGGATAAGTCACTAGCATTGAATTTGTAGTTGTCTTTTAGCGAGGCATCTAATTTGACTTCAAATAAAGCCACTTCAACAAATGCAAATGAAAGTATATCCGTGTAACTTAGGAACGCTGTGTTAGATAAAACGGTAATTCCGTTTTTCTCTGCTTTTATTTCAGGTGCGGTCTTGTCTACGTTTATTATAAATGCCGTTTCATTGCCAGCTTTATCAAATACTCTAATTGTCTGTCTGCCGTCCTCTAAGTCATCGGTGTTTATAGAAAACGTGGTGCCAGTCACTGGTTCGCTGTCGGCTACTTTCAAATAATTAAATGCGAGGTTATCGCTAGTACTAAGCTTTACTGTCTGATTGCTAGTGGCATAAAAACCAGTTTGCTTAGCCTCGTTTTTAATGGTCACTGTTAGTTGTGGTGCGGTCTTATCTACAACGAATGAAATGGTTGATATGTTTTGAGCGTTATCATAAACATGAATGACGTTTATACCTTCGCTTTCTTGGTCCGCCTGCCATGTATAATAATACCTGTTAGGAACATCAGGATCAGGCGCTAGCGTCAGTATGTTTTGGTTTAGTGTAGTATAGTTGTATTGTTCTTCGTTTACCGACAGTGTGACGCTTTCACCACTTTTAATATAGACAGTGGTTGAAAACTCCGCGCTACCTTTCAAAAGTGAAACTTTTGGTTGAGTTGTTCCATAGAAGAACGATGTTTCGATATAGTTGCCAGCGGCATCTTCGGCACGCAAGGTGTGTGAGCCATACTCAAGTGTATAATATATCTCTTGAGTGGTGCTAACGCTGTCTAGATATACGACAAAACCTAAAGCCGCATTTTTGTCTTTAGTTTTGTTAATTGATATATCTACCTTTTCACCTTGATTATAATATGCCTTTAGCTCACTAAACTCTGGTGCTGTTTTATCAATGAGTATATCAATTGTTGAACTATTGCCTGCTTTGTCAGTCACTGTATACGTGTAAGTTTTCTCTGTGAGATTAACTACGGCATAGCTAAACATAGCAGCGCCGTTAAGACTGGATATATTCTCGGGTGTGTCTGTGCCAACGCGGAAGGTTGCGAGGTATAAGTCACTTACTGTAATTTCAAGTATGTCGGCTAATCCATATAATGCCTTGTCGGTGTTTATTATAGGTGCTGTATAATCTGTGGTAAAGGATATTGCCGTGGTATTGCCAGCGGCATCAACGACAACATAGGTATGCGCACCCTCGCTGAACAATTCGCTTGCGGTTACATATGAAGGTCTTGTGGTTTCGACACCGTCTAAATACACAACATATGTATTTGACTCGGTTACACTAAGCGTAACTTTGTCAGTTGACTTGTAAAACGCTTGAGAGATCGCAAGCACAGGAGCTTTCAAGTCAATTTTGAAAGATAATTTTGTCTCATTTCCAGCTTTGTCGCTCAGTTTAATAGTATATGTTTTTGCGTCAATTAATTCATTGGCTTGATAAACGCGCAACGCGCCTTGATCAACATCATTCAAAAGTAGTTTATCTAGATGCAAATCATACGGAACTATTTCAATTTCATCGTCTATTCCAAAGAAAATATCTTTATCCGTTTCAATTATATACTCTATGCCATTTCTCAAAATTCTAATCGTTGGTGTTGTGAAGTCTATAACAAAGGTTTTGCTATAACTATTACCAGCAAGGTCAGTTAGCGTCAGTTTGAAATCACCCTCTTCCCAGAAATAATTGTATTGGCTCTGACTTATATATTGAGAGATTTTAGACTCTATATACGCATAAGCTCGCGCACGCGTTGAGAAAATGAATTCTACACCGCTACTGTTTCTATAGACAAAATATGGACTTCCTGTCAACAACAGCGCTTTCTCATCGGTTGGAATCTCGCCTAACACATCTGAAGACCAATTTTGATATTCAAACACTCTAGATTTCTCTTTTTCTAGCACATAAGACTCCGCTGCCGCACGCGTATAAAAAGTGTTCCGTGAATAAACACCTTTAGCAAAGTCTATTTCGCGATTATCGTAGTAGATTGTTGCGAACAAAAACGCACTCCAGTTTATGCTTGTGTTTTCATAAGTTCCTGCTACTGTCTTTTTTTGAAAAGTAATTGAATATTTGTTTACATCGCTTGCGGTGAAGTACAATATGCTATTAACGTTTTTGCCGTCTACAATTTCACCACCACCATATTTAAAAATACTAAGCGTTGGTTTTACTGTGTCTAAATGCACATTATAATTTGCTGACCTATTGCCAGCTTTGTCAACGGCAATAAAAGAATACCAACCATCCCCAGCGTTAGCATTAATCACTTTTGAAGTAGCTGTTGTCGATACTGTCGCATTATCAACATTGCATTCTACTAGATCGCTTGCTGAATATGTCCAATATAGTGTTGACCAGTTAGTCTCTACATCCTTTGCGATAGTAAACTGGGTGTTTGTATGACCGCCACTTGTGACTGTGCTAGACTTAAGTGTAGGCGCTGTTTTGTCAAAATTAATATTGTAGACTTCTGAGCGATTGCCAGCTTCGTCAACAGCAATAAACGAGTACCAACCATCTTCATCTTCAGCATTAAAAAAAACATTATATTTCGCAGATCCTGTTGCATTATCAACATTGCATTCTACAAGATTGCTTGTAGAATGTGTCCAGTATACGAGTGACAGATTGGAATCCCGACCATATACACCAAATCCATAATTTATATATTTGTTATGTTTATCACCTACGTAAGTCTGGATTATAGGTTTGGTATTATCAATAGTGACCTTAAACTCCGTCCAGCGTCCGGTATAATCGATCGCTTGTACAAGATAGTGACCATCTTCAAAAGCAGTGCTATCAAAATCAAATTTTACTTTTCTATAAGGACGTAAAGAAGAAAAGTCGATAGGATAATAAAAGCTTTCACTTATTTTATACTTGTCTGGCGACATACCTGAGTGTTCCTGACTAGTTGTAAATCCTCCATCATTGGTTGGATAACCACCCTCATAGAAAAAGGGTGTTGTATTCCTCTCAAGGTTGATAACGCGAACATACGATAACCAGCCATCCATTGCGTAAAAAGAAAGGTTGTTTGTTACACTTCCGTCAAGAAGCGAAGTTCCGTCTTCATATAAAACACCTGTTTGATTTATTATTGGATTCGAGTAATCAATATAAATATCTTTAGTTATTGGTATCGTAAGCATAGCAAAATAGACAGATATCTCATAGCAAACATCAACATCGTTAGAATGATTAAAAAACGATTTGTTTCCAGACAGGTCCAGCGATGAAAGTCCTACATATACCTCATATGTTTCAATACCAAAGGTGTATTCTTTACAAGTTGGATAATAGCTGCTTTCTGTAAGCGCGTCCAGCTCTGTCTTTGTTTTTATCGTAAGGCGGGTTATGGATAAAATTGTCTCAAGATGAAAGATTGCATAACCATCAGCTATAAAAACATTATCATGCGTAGAATTATCTTTTTTTACACCCGAGTAAGGGGTAAGTGTCCAAAACCCATACGCGTCAGTGGCAAATGCCACATCACTAACTTTTGAGTGGTTAAACGCTGTTGCAAACACGCACAAAGCGCAACACAACACGCAAAACGCGATTATAATAACTGGGTTTATTGTTCTACTTTTATTCTTCATTAATATGAATGCTCCTTTATGTTTGCGAATTCTCGCTCTGCCGCTACGATGCGGTGACTAAGTTCTATCATCGATGCAAGTTCTAATCTGACGAGGTCTAATATATCGTCATGTGTTAGAATTCGCTCAATAACTTGTGGTACGTCTCTATGCGGGGCACGCATGATTGCGTCATATGCGTGTTCAGGCAAAAACTCTTTTAGTTTGTATAAATTGTGTCTCCTGTTTTGAACAAGCGACATTAATTTCTTTTGTGCGCGCTCAAAAAAGTAATTTCTTCTAAGTTCAGCGTTTATAATTTCAAGTTCTTCATCGGTGTAAGTGTCGCGTTCATCAAGAACTACTCCATCCTCTTGCGCTGGTACAACTTTCTCTTTCTCTCTAGGCTTTTCTACCGCGATAGCATTTGAAATGTCTGCTATCTGATGTTCAAAACGCTCTGATATGAATAGCTCTGGCTCTTTGGTGGTAATATCTGCGCTATTTCCGATCTTTAACACACCAACCGCTTTGTATGACGGTGTAAATTGTGTCATTATTGGATATTGACCCAAACATGAGACTACCGCAAAACCATTCAAGCCATTACATAGCAGTTGCAATTTTTGCGTTGATATTAATGGTTGTTCCTTTGCAGCGTAACTGTCGTTGCTGTCTTTGTCTACACTTAGACTTACCGATTTGGTAATTATTTTCTTTTTACCACACAATTCTGAAAAGGATTGAATCGTTTTTGAATCGTCTGTGCCGATGAAAATTTTGATTTGCAACTGTGCTAAGATTTTAATAGCCGCGTCTTTGCCGTAAACGGTGTCAAGCTGTGAATATGATTGCAAAACACAAATAAAAAATATGTCTCGCGATCTTGCTATTGTTGCAACATCGTCAAATCTGTGTAGCTTTGGTAAGTTGCCAAACTCATCCATGATGAAATAGCAACGGCGCATAAGTTTCATATCGTCTGTTAGTCCTGCTTGCGCGTTTTTCTCGGCTACGTTTACAAGCATCTTGTAAGCTTGAATGAGAAACAACGAAACGTAGCGCTGGCGGCTTACAAGCTCATCTGGGAATATTATGAATATTGCTACTGGTTGCTTGTCAAAACCTGTAAATGAAAACTCATTGCCCGAGGTCATGCAACGTATACCCGAGTCAGCTAGCATATCTACGTATTGCATGATAGTTGAAACGAAAGATGAGAGGGTGCGATCAGTTGCGGTTAGGATTGTTTGAGCTTTTGAGTAACATATTAGATTGCTCTTATGCGCCTCAAAATACTTGCGCAACAACTCTAAACCATCTTCAGAGGACATATTATGCGACAAAATATAATATACGTTGTGCAGACAAAGCTTTTCTTCGGGTATTCGTTCGTAAAGGACATCGTCTGTTAGTGCGTAGAAAAGTGCTAGTATAAAGTTGCGCGCGCCGTTTTCCCAGGATTGATCGTCCTTGCTCATGCTCGGGAAAAGTGTTTGTGCTATGTCATCCATGTACAACTGTATTTCATCCTTTAAAGATTGACGTATGGTGTCCGCTACGCGTTCGCACTCTTCAAGCGTTGCATACTCTTTTCCAGCAACGTAATATTTTCCACTTCTGTTTTCTAAAAGTGAGCGCATCTCGTGGATTCGATCAATAACTGGTTGAAACGGATTAACTTTTGCGGACTGATATGGCTTTCTGTAGTCAGCTGCTAGCACAAGATAACCCGACTCTTTCAAGAAATCAGCGTGCTTGCGATACAATTCGCCTTTCGGATCTGTTATAATCATGCAAGGTTGCGTTTTGAAACGTGGAAACGCTTGAAGTACTGGATCGATAAATGATGTCGTTTTACCTGTGCCTGTTGATCCGATGACGTTGACATGAATAGGCTTTTTTATAAATACCGTTTCGGCTTTCTTGCCATCTACTATCAACCGCAGAGGTATACCGTCTGAAAACTCACCTAACTTTGATAAGTCTGTTCTGACAAAGTCGCTTGATTTTGAGAGCTCGCGGTCAGTCATAAAATGACTGTCATCTAACTCGTTTTCCTCTAGTACACCTTTTTTCTCGGCTAGTCTATACGTTGAGAGCAAGAAAATAATGAGACCTAATAGGAGTGCGGCGCAAATTACGTAAAATAAGGTGTTCGATAGTGTCGCGGCCATAGAATCCGCGTTTATTACCGTTTTGCCCATAAAAAACGCAAAAATTAAGAAAATTATGAAAAACAAGACTAGTATAAGTCCGCTAAGCAGTAATAAGCGGGCCATACTGGATCGTTTCTTTTTGGTTTTCTCTAGTGCTTTAACTTCCATCGTGTCGTATTAGTTCCTCTAGTAGTTTTAATTCGGATATTTGTTTTTGTGTTTTAAATACTAAGCATCTCTATTTCCATAGTTAAGCTTGAATTCTTCCTCAAGTCTCATTTGCTCTACTTCATGCAGTCTTGAGAAATCAAGTGTTGTTACTCGGTTTGCGTTGCGCATGTCGTACATCTGTTTCTTAAGTGCGCGTATCATATCGTTCATGATATCTACCAAACTACCAGTCGCGCTAAATGTGCTAGGGATCGCTTTTTTGAGTCTGTCGCGTTGCTTTCTTGCTTGTATTTTTAGCAATCTGTCATTTA
>JAITLB010000246.1 GCA_031278175.1 Christensenellaceae bacterium | reverse complement strand
GTGTGCTAATTATAGAACCCACCGATATTATTGCGGTAAGATTTTTAACAATTAAATTGCTGGCGGCAAAAGAGATCGTAGCGCACCCCATTGCAAGCGCTATAGCACTACGCAAAATTGGTTTATAGCATTGAGAAATAGTTTGAGCTATGTCCGTGGAGTCTTTGATTGTTTTGGGATGCGTGGCGTAAATTAGTGCTGAATATCCCGATATAGTGATAATTTGAATAACATTAACTAACCAATAAACTAAAAAGTTTAATCCTGGCGCGATTAAGGTATAAATTGATATTGTAATACACACGCTAGCTACTTGAGCTAGTGCGGTAACTAGTCCCTTTAGAGGCGAATGAAACATCAAGCCGAACAAAGTTAGAGACGCAATTAATATGGCGATAAAAATAACTATGAAGTTAGCTCTCGCTATTTGTGACATATCATATACACCCGTTAAAACACCAAATCTATATGAAGATTCAAAATGCGCAGCACACACATTTAAAATCGATTCGTATGTTTTTAAGGCAGACGGATCGTCAGCTGATCCTTTTAAGACAATAGTAGACATTGTGTACAAGTCACCGTCAACATTTGCAAAAAAGCCTGAGAATTCCGATCCTGGTGGAAGCAATTCAAGTAATGGTGTGATTTGTGCAGATTCTAAGTGAATTGCCGTGAATGCACCTAGCACTGTATCAATGCCATCGATCGCGTTTAGTGCTTCAATAAAACCTGCTTGAGTTTTATCTCTTTTGGGTGTAACGGGAACTACTACTATCAATTGATTTGAAAGTTGCGCCGCACCTTGAGAAACAGCGTTAAGAGAATCGCTTGTCTCTTGCATTTTAAAGTATGATAGCGAGGGTTTAGTTAACGTCAAGTAAGATGTTACTAGTATAATCGTGGATAATAACAAAAGCATCGGGACGCGTGCTTTGATTAGAAACTTTAATATTGGCATATAATTAAGGTCGAGTTTTTGTTTAAAAGCGGTTTTGTGCGCCAATTTAGAAAGTACTGTTAATAATGGTGCAATCAATAATAGGATGACCGCGAAATTAATTGCTATCGCTCTTCCAATCGTAAATGCTAGTTCACCGCCAAGATCGATACGAGCAAAGAAAAGCCCCAGAGAACAAACAATTGAGAGGATTGTAGCTGGAATCAGAATGCGATATATTTGATGAACTGTTTTAGTTATAGGGTCTTTACTCAAATTATTGACGTTTTTTCGCCATGTAAAAAAGACGATTGAGATAAAAACAACTGAAAAGACTAATTGTAGTAGCGTTGAAGTCGCTACACTAATAACTGATAGCGAACTATAGAAATAATTAACACCTAAATTGAGAGATATCCCAGCAAGCAGGATAAGAACAAATGCGATAGGTTCTGCTAGCGATTGCGATGTTAGGATAAAAACGAGCAGTATAGATATAGCTGCAACGAGTACATAAGTTGGTAATTGTTCAAGTGTATCATTCATTACAGTTTTTGCTGTATGTGTCATACCTGCAAATTTGACTTCACGTGGTGCTAGCTCAGTTTCGATTGCATCGAGCAAGGCAAAGGCTCTAGGATGAGACGGATCATAAGAATGGAGGATCAACGATAAGTATATATACTTATCATCACCTATTGGTTGCTTTAAGAAGCTTACGAATTCTTCAGGGTCAATAATTTCTGGAAGGATTGCATGAAGTGTCAAAATTATATCGATGCTATCAATCCAGATCAGTTGTGTGACACCATCAAGCTGGGCGATTTTTTCCATTGACGTTGCAAGTTCAGCGTCATTAGCACTACCTTCGATAGCAAACATCGCATCGCCACTTACATTAAAATGTTGTTTTAAAAAATCTAGTCCTTTTCTTGTTTCAAAGTCGCCTGTCAAGTAGTCTAACACATTGGCATTAGCTTTGTTCTCAACTAAGAAACCATAAATGGCAACCGATGATAATATAAGAAGAATGCCAATTACACCAAAAACCTTCGTTCGATGTTTAATCAAGAAATTGGGTAAATTTAGGAAAAAGCGCCCCAAACTCGCCGTATCTTTAATAATGCTCATAGATCCCCATCATATAAGTTATGTTTATGTTTTAAATTCGCCGTGAATATCTAGCGTCTTAGTTATGTTTCTGTTTTAAACTCGCTGTTAATATCTAGCGTTTTAGCTAAGTTTGTGCTTTAAATTCGCTGTGAATATCTAGCGTTGCGAAATAATCGTTCAATGTTTCAGCGCGTCTAATTTGAACAAATGAACCATCCTCATTCAGCATAACTTCTGCGCTACGCAATTTCCCATTATAGTTATATCCCATAGCATGTCCGTGTGCTCCTGCGTCGTGAATTAAAAGCAAATCGCCATATTCAATAGTCGGCAAACTGCGATTAACAGCGAATTTGTCACAATTCTCACAGAGCGAACCCACGACATCGTAAATTTTGTCGCTCTCATCGCATTCTTTGCCAAGCACTGTTATATGATGATAAGCGCCATAAATAGCAGGGCGCATTAGGTGCGCAGCACAGGCATCCACACCGACATATTCTTTATATGTATGCTTAAAATGTAGGACTTTGGTTAGCAAGCAACCATAAGGTGCTAGCATGTATCTGCCTAGTTCTGTGAAGATCTTAATGTCATTGATCCCATTTTTCACAAAGATATCGTTATATGCCTGCTCAACACCACTAGACACAGCAAAAATATCAACTTTTTCCTGATCGGGTCTGTATGGGACACCAATGCCACCGCTTAAATTGACAAATGCGAATTTAACACCAGTTTCTTTTATAATCTCTAAAACGGTAGTAAACATTAATTTAGCTAGTAGCGGATAATATGTGTTTCCTACTGTGTTAGACGCTAAGAAAGCATGCAGTCCGAATTCTTTGACACCCAGTTGTGCTAATTTCTCTACAGCAATAGTTAGTTGCGCTCTCGTGAGACCATATTTGGCATCGCGAGGCACACCCATTATATCTTTATCACTGCCGAATTCTCCACCTGGATTAAATCTCAAACAAATCTTATCAGGCATGCCCGCACAATTATTTAAAAAATCTATATGTGTTATATCATCTAAATTAATTATTGCCCCAAGTTTTCTTGCATATACATATTCTTGCGCAGCGGTTTCATTGCTTGAGAACATTATGTCATCACCAGAAAACCCGAGCTTGTCTGCTATTGCTAGTTCAGCATATGACGAACAATCGAGTCCACAGTTATGGTTGCGTAGCAATTTCAAAATGACTGGATTTGGTGTGGCTTTGACGGCAAAATATTCCTTGAAGCCCTTGTTCCATGAGAACGCACGATATAATTCATCTGCATTATCAGATATTCCTTTTGCATCGTACACATGCAGTGGTGTTGGAAATTGCTTGGTTATTTCCAATGCTTTAGCTTTAGTTAAAAAAGTTTTTTTTGTCATATGAGATCCGCATTTTTGTGACTTAGTGCAATTTTGCTTGGGGTAGTAAGCAATGCTCGAAATTGATATTAATAGTAAGCAAATAACAACAACCTTAGTCTATTTGGTGGTATAACTATCTTATAATCACATGCATAAAAAGCAAACAGAATGATGCGCAGAGTCACTATTACGTATAACTAACTAAATATAACTGCGTGCCTACACAGTGATTTAGACTTGCTTGCGATATATGTCTCTTGCGCTCTTTCGTGCTTTAAATGGCATTGATCATAAAACAATGATACTAATGCAATTTCGATGTGGTAAATAACGATCTCGCTAAGTTGCAAAAATAGTTCTTGTAGTCAGATAGTGACACAATTGCATTTTGGAACTAGACGATGGTTTTTGAAACTATTCGGTTATATGTGCTTTAACAGCAGCATCTACAGCGTCTTTGATTTCGTCAATAGGTGCAATAGGTGCATCAGTTTGTGCTGCTTGCACGACAACCTTCTTTTTGTCGGCAATAATGCCAGCTTTAAAGAATAAATCGCGTACTGTATCTGTTGGTTGCGCACCTACACTCAGCCATTTCTTTGCGAGTTCTGCGTCTATTTTCAAATCTGGTGGTTGTTTTACTGGATTATAATAACCGATCTGTTCGATATATTGTCCATCTCTTGACTTCCTTGAGTCGATTGCTACAATTCTGTAGAAAGGTGCTTTTTTTGCGCCCATGCGTGTGAGTCTTAATTTGACTGCCATTTTTATCCTCCGATAAGGGTATATTTAATTGAATTTGGCTTGGAAGCCATAATTTTCTGAACTAGAATTTAAAGGGTAATTTTTTACCTGAACTCATCTGTTTCATTAATGCTTTAGATTGCTCAAACTGATTAAGGAATTTGTTGAGGTCTTGAACCGAGACACCGCTACCATTAGCGATGCGTCTCCTGCGTGATCCTTTTATGATATCAGGATTAGCGCGTTCTTCCCTGGTCATTGAAAGCACCATTGCTTTATTTTTTTCGAGTTGCTTATCGTCAATATCAAAGTTAGCACCTTTCAATTTGCCCGATAATCCAGGTATCATGTGCAACAAATCTGATAAGTTGCCCATTTTCTTCAATCCACCCATTTGTGCTAGGTAATCGTTTAGATCAAACGAATTGCCACGCATCTTTTTTGCAAGGTTAAGCGCATCTTCTTCCGAGATCGTTGATTGTGCTTTTTCGATAAGTGTAAGCACATCGCCCATACCTAATATTCTACTTGCCATGCGATCAGGGTGAAAGGGCTCTAGGTCAGCGAACTTTTCACCGACACCTATGTATTTTATAGGTTTGCCGCAAACTGCGCGAATTGATAGTGCCGCACCACCACGCGTATCGCCATCAAGCTTAGTTAAGATGACACCTGTTATATCGAGCCGATTATTGAACGTGCTCGCAACGTTTACAGATTCTTGACCCAACATAGCATCGACAACTAGTAAGATTTCTTTAGGATTGACTTTAGATTTGATGTTTTGCAACTCGTTCATTAGTCGATCGTCAATTTGCAATCTGCCAGCTGTATCAATTACTACTACATCAATACCTTGCTTAGTAGCATAATCTACCCCAGCTTGAGCAATTTTTACGGGATCGCCTTGCCCCATTTCAAACACTTCGGTTTTAACTTTCTCGCCTACGATTTGTAATTGCTTGATAGCTGCTGGTCTATATACGTCTGCAGCGACCAATAGAACCTTTTTATTATCATGTTTGAGGAGTGTTGCTAGTTTGCCGCACATCGTCGTTTTCCCAGCACCCTGTAAACCACACATCATTACTACTGTAGGTGGTTTGTCCGCAATTATCAGCTTAGAATGTTTGCTCCCCATCAGTTCTATAAGTTCATCGTTGACGATTTTAACAACTTGATGAGAGGATTCTAATCCTTTTAATATGTGCTCACCAGTGGCTTTTTCCGATACTGTCTTAATGAAACTCTTTACTACACCGACATTAACATCAGCTTCTAACATCGCGATCCTAACTTCGCGCATCGCTTCTTTAACTTCAAGATCGGTTAGGGCACCACGATTTTTCAGTTTTGAAAATGCGTGATTTAGTTTTTCACTTAAATTTGAAAAGAGAGCCATTTTCTAGAGTTCCTCAACTAATGCTATTATTTTATCAAGCTTTATGCGCATTTCATCAATTTCATGTGGTTTGTCTCGCAAGTCATACAATTCACGCAATATTGAACCTGACAATTTGCAAAGCGAAAGTTTATCTTCATAATTTCGAAGTTTCTTCGCCGCGTTGTCAAGCGACATCTTAACGGCCATACGTGTGATTCCCTGCTCACTTGCTATTTCACACATAGACATATCGCGATCATAGTATAATCGCACCGTGTCGGATTGCAACTTAGTTAGTAGCGATCCATAATAATCATTTAATATAGCTATTTCGTTTCCAATTTTATTCATTGCATGAGTCCACTGTAAACTATTATGTATTGACGTGAGATATAATATAGTATTTTAGTGCGTCTTGTCAACTAAATTGAGAGGTTGTAGCGCATCCTAAATAGTAAATATGCTTTAACTTTGACGATATTCAAGTAAACAATTGTGCCATCTCTTATATTTTAATGTTTGCATGAGACTTTAGCATTTAGAAATCTGTGGTGTAGAATTGTCACATAGCGCAATAGAGATGTTAGACTCTCAAATATACTTCTTAGTAATCATTAAAGACTGGTATGAATGCGTTTTTCTTTAACTTACTGCTTAATGATATATGCCTAATAGTAGCACTAGAGCAAAAAATTGCAACCACATTCTGCAAATGTGTATAAATTACTAAAAAGTACAAAAAATTATTCCTAGTAAATTGGGATTAATCTTGACCTGCATAGCATATTTATGCTAAAATATTAGGGAATAAGATTTCAGACCAAGTTTGCTGTACAACGTTCTCGCATATTATATCGGTCAATTACATTGTTGTACAAGGAGTCTCATGATTTGGAAAAACTCAAGAAGAAAATTCTAGTTGTCGATGACATAGAAATGAACAGAATAGTTCTAAACGATCTATTTGTTGATCAATTTGACGTGCTAGAAGCTGAGAACGGTCTCGTTGCATTAGAAAAAGTCACTAAATATCGCAGTGAACTATCAATAATTCTTCTCGATTTAGTGATGCCAATAATGGACGGTTTTCAGGTTCTTAGAAAGCTTAATGATGATGGCACAATTAAAAATATTCCAATAGTGTTGATTACAAGCGAAGATGACGAAGAAAATATACTGACAGCATATGGTTTGGGTGTGTCGGATTTTATACGCAAGCCTTTTAATCCAGATATCGTATTAAGACGCGTTTACAACACAATAGACCTTTATTCGTATAAAAATTATCTAGAACAAAAACTCATAGAGCAACGCGAGGAATTAGAAAAGCAAAACGAGCGCATAAAACAATTCAATTTGTTTATAATGGATGCCTTAAGCACGACAGTCGAATTCCGGAGCCTAGAGTCTGGCGAGCACATTAAAAGAGTGCGTTTGTTGGTCAAGTATATACTTATTCAGATGACGGAGTATTATCCGTTGAGTAGTGATGAAATCGAGAGCATTTCAAGCGCATCAGTGTTGCACGATATTGGGAAAATTGCAATTCCAGACGCAATATTGTTAAAGCCAGGACCTTTGACAAAAGAAGAGTTTGAAATAATGAAAACTCACACTTTGCGCGGTTGCGAAATTCTAGAAAGTTTAAATTACGTGCAAGATAAAGACTATTATAAATACTGCTATGAGATATGTAGGTATCACCATGAGCGTTGGGATGGCCGAGGTTATCCTGACAAACTAGCAGGTGACGCTATTCCTGTTTGGGCGCAAGCAGCGTCACTAGCTGACGTATATGATGCTTTGACAAGCAAACGCGTATACAAAGGTGCATATACCCATGATGAGGCTGTAAGGATGATATTAGCTGGAGAATGTGGACAATTCAATCCTAAATTGCTCGATTCTTTCCAGAAAATAAAGGACAAGCTTAAAGATATCATCCAATCGCTGAGCTAATAGCTTTTGTGCAGTTTAATGTGTACTAAGTAAAAGCGAGGTTAATAGTTGTTTTATAAACGATCAAATTTAGAGATTTTTATAAAACATGCGATTTATTTGCTACAAGCACATAAATACTATTGCTAAAACTTTACACAAGCACTTCAATAAAGTATAATAGTAGGGGTTTAGTTTGATGTGTTGCATGTGGTTTATGTTTCGTTAACTACTCGCAAATTTGTTTTGTGTTACACTACAAATAAAAGCACACTAAACCTTAAATCCAATATTCTAAGACAAACAATAGCTAGGTAATTACTTGAGGGTTGTGTTAGTTAGTTATCATATGTACTCAAATGTACATTAAGGATGCACTGAATTTGTGTTGCTCTTCGTAAAGACAAGACCTAAATTCATTGCAATTGCTTAAGTTAAGTATGCTAACAAAATGCAGTCGCAAATTGTGCAATTAATGAGATCTTCTATCCGATTATACCTATAGAATAGCTTTATTAAAGGATTTTGCTTAGACTGTCTAAAATATAAAAAAAATAGGAGCGAATTTTGCCTTTAATCTTGAAATTTGCTACTTAATGTGATAAACTTATTACAATGGATTTAATTGCCATTTAAAAACCTCAAGTTTTAAAAAGGATTATGCGATTATGTAAAAATTTATATAATCGCGGTGGGGATTTGGATTTGATATGCGTTTGTGTAAGTGACACAAAAGATGCAATCAAAGTACTTTAGATGTTTAACGTTTCGTGATAGTTGATTCGAAATTTGAACGAACGTTTTGATATTTTAAGCAGGTATACGTGAGTGCGTATATTGAGCGACCGTGGACACATGATAAGGCCTGACGAAATCTTTAACGGAAGGCACTGTGGAAGATGCGGACATTAGAATGAATTGCAACGAAACATACTGTTTTGAGATTCATTCAAGATGTTGAGGACGGATAGCATGGCGGAAAACAAATCTAACACGCTGCCGAGAACGGGTGTAAGACCTGCTAGTGCAGGAGGCGCATACGGCTCACGACCAGGTGCTTATGGCCCTGGCCCAAGTTCGACTGTGGGCGGATATCGTCGTCCAGGGCAGCAATCTAGAAGTGTTCCACCCAAAAGTGAAAAGGAGCTACGCAAGCTTAACAGAGCAAGGAAGAGAGAACGCGATTATTTCTTTGTCATGAGAAAACCAATCTGCTTTCTTATATTCTTGTTTAGTTTGGTGCTTATTGGTGTATGCGATATTGGGTTTTTGCCTGACACGTTGCCGATACCTGCTCAAGTAGCACAATATACTGCCTTTATGGTTAAACCAGATTATACACCATTGGACCAACGCAAAGCATATGAAGACGCGGCTAATGAAGAAGCAGCCGCCAACGCTGCTGAAGGTGAGAAACCAGAGGCAATTACATATACCACTAAAGACGTATATGTCTCATTTACCGACATTTTCTATTCAGCTACAGGAAAGGCGGGTTTTTTAGCCGCTCCTGAGTCTGTGTTGCCTGAGGTTGAACTTTATAATGATATACTACAAAGAGCGACAGATTATGCCACGGATTCAACAGATATGATGACAACTCTAGCACCAACGATATTAACTTACGCGCCACTTGCTACGTTGGTGCTATTTAATTTTGCTGTTATAACATTGATATTAGGGTTTTTCGGAATGTTTGGTAAACGAATATTTAGATATATGCTAATTGGTCTACTTGTGCTTATAGGCGCTGTCGGTGCATTTGGCACAGGATTGAGCAGTTTAGGCGCGTATGTAGTGACTGCTGAGGTTCAAGAATCACCTGATGATGAAGAAGCCGCACAAGGAGAGGATCAAACTGATGCTCCAGCTGAAGCTGTTGTATTATCAACAATAGATTTTGCACAAGCTATGACATTTATACAAGGTGCTTTTGCGGCAATCCCAGATACACAAGAACAGGTTAAGGCTGATGCTCCTGTTATTGTTGCAGGATATGGTTTCTTAATCGCCGCAGGTTCCGCGCTACTAATATTAATATTATCCCTGTTTGCTAGGAAAAAAATTCCTTATGCAGTGTTTGATCGCTAAATCTGCAAATTTGTTAAACTGGAGGACTTAAATGGGCAGAAAAAACAAAAACGAAAATACGGAATATGATCAATACGATTTTATACCCGAAGAACAACCAAGAGTTACTTGTTCCTTTAAGATAATGAGTAATTGTGGACCAGTGCCAGTTGCGCGTCCAGCTGAATTTATTCAGCTTACACCGATAGTGCAACCTATTCATGAGGTCCGACAGACCATTCAAGACGATGAATATTACGATGAATAATAATGCCTAGTCTAAATATTGTTTTAGACCATAGTGACAAAATAAAACAAGAGTGACCTCTTTCTTTTGTGTCTTAAGTAGACCCAATCTGAAGATCACTTAAAAATCTAAATAATTAATGTAATAGTACGGTCAAGCTAGACCGGAAACGAAGCCCGTAGACATGCGGTTAAGTCCTAACGAAATCTTTAGCGATAGGCACGATGGAAGAAGCGGGAACAGACTTATGAAATATATGAGATTCGATTTCGATATAAGTAATAGGTTTTGAGAGCGATACAAAGATCATGCGGATTGATAATAGTCTGGATACAGTTCAAATGATTCCTAACGGTTACGTGCCATCACAACCAGTGCAACGTAGTGCGTCTGTTAGACCGATGCCTGTATGTGGGCCCGTCCCAGTTACACCAGCACAGGTTCACGTTCAACTTACACCGATAGTGCAACCTGTAGCACTTGTACCGTATTCTTCACAAGAGCAACCGCTCTACACGTTTGATACTGATCTCGGTGGCGGTGGATATGGTGGATATGCGCCAACAGCGGATAACGCTACATGGGATTACGGTGACCAACAAGATGTTGCTACTGCATCGACTAAAACACGTCGTGGTGGCACTTCACTTTTACTTATGTTATTTACTCTGTTGGCAGCAGCAGTGTTAGTGTTAGGTAATTTCGTAGAGGCCGTAGTTGAGTATACTAGTATTGTAGTGATATCTGATGTGCATAATGTAGGGTATAAACTTGTTATGGATCTAGTCACACCAATAATTAGTTCAGGACTTGATGTTGGTAAACTTTTTGAGACTGACCTAAATATTATTACGGTTGCTATAGCGGGTAGCGCTGTATTATTAGTGCTAACTTTTATTGTTTCAATCTTTAATATAAGAAAACCAGGTGCGCCTCTTTTATCAAAAGTTACACTGATACTAGCCTTTTTAGCAGCAGCATTTGCATGTGTATACCTACATATAAAAGGTATGCAAGTCGGTTACGGTGCGTATATTTTTGCTGGTATAACTTTGTTTATGACGATAATTGCTTTGGCAGTCCGTCGCAAGAAAAAGATAAAGAAGGCATAAAATTGCAAGTTCAACACCTATTTAAGGTATATGATCAAATAATACAGTAAAGATCTTGATAGATTGATCTTTATAATATATAATAAGTCTTAAGTTGTTCAAGGAGAAGGTTTCATGCGTAAAAGCAAAAAAGATGTGGGCTATGACCTAAGTACAGCTGTTCGTTCCTCGCAAGCGGAAAGACAGCCACAGACTGGTCCATTCCCAGCAGTACAACAATCAGGAAACACACCATATAAGATTCCTGTTTCAGGTAATTTTGATGTGTCCACTAACGGCATGCCGTTCGGATTGCCAAGATACACGTCAGTAGATGACTATGGCCGTATATATACGCCTATCATGACATTCGGACCACAACCTAATAGTGCGCCAGTTCCGATTCCAATCCCATCACAAATTGTTCAATTAACACCGATAGTATCGCCTGTTGCGTTCGTTCCATATTCGACACAAAATCAAGGCTTATATCAATTTGATGAACCCGAAGAAAGATAAACCAAGATAAAGGATGGTAAAAGGGTAATGGATTTAAATTTAAATCAATCATCGTACAACGCTACACAGACAGCACCACAAGATGCTCGGCCGTCTGGTAATTGGGTACCTATAGACACATCGACACTTGGATTTACGTTGCAAGGACAACCGAATCAGGTAGTTCAAGGGCCAGATGGTTTTATGTATAGAATTGGTGGTGCACCTCAAGATCCACAAAGTGTTGGATTGCCAGCTAGTGCCGCTAATGCTATTCCAACACCACCTTCGATTGTGCAGATGCCGCCAATAGTGCAACCAATAGCATTGGTTCCGTTCACATCGTTGAATCAGCCATTATTGCAGTATGACCCATATTCTAGACCACAAGAACCTAAAAACGAAGTTGTTACACCTACATATGTGATGAAACCATATAGACAGGTAAGTTTCATTTCGTTGTGTTTGGCGCTAGTAGGGGCTATTGTATTGTTATTGTCATTAGTTGCAACATTCACCGCTGTTGGGGCGCGTCCCGCATTTAATTTTGGTGCAATCGATTCTGCTAAAGCACTCTTAGCTTCATTCGGGATTGGAGATTCAAGCGGATCTCAATATTTTAAATATATTCTCGAGCCAAATAAAAGCTCAGATACAATGACGGTAGTAGTGTCGTATGCGCTTCCAGCTTTAGTGCTTGTTGCAGCAATTATATTTATTGTGTTAGTATTCAAATACTTGGTCAAATTTGGACAGAGAAAGACACCGAGATCATTTAGTGTATTAGCATTGATTAATGTAATAATTTGTATAGCTATTGCTGTGATGTTGTATTCTATCTCTAATGGTGAAGTAGCTGAATCTGCTAAAGCTGGTAATTTGTCAGCATTCTTTTCTTTCAAGTCAACTATACTTCCTGGAATAGGTCTTATAGTAGCACTTGTCCTAGCTATTGCATTGATTATTGTGCCATTGTGCGCTAAGAAGAATGCATACATGCTCGAAGAGACTTCGGGAGCAGAGAGTTATCAGCCTTACGTCATGAATCGCTAATTATAACTTTAGAGGTGTTTGATCATAAAATGGAGTTGTAACCATCTCCATTTTTATGCTACACTTTATTAATGTGCTAACATAGCATTTGACTCACTCAAGATTGTTTGGCTAAGGGCATAAGATGTGCAGTGTTGTTTACATATGATATTTTGTGTAATAGTTTAGTCAGTCAGTTATATGTGCATATACTGTTTCATAGCAAGTATGTAGCATGTTGTGTTGCTATATTATGCAAACGGAGTAAAAATTATGATTATTATATCAGCCGTTGATTCAATTAAATTAACAGGCATCCTGATAGACGTAGCCGCAGTACTGCTGGTGCTGATATTTGGATTAATAGGAGCCAAAGCTGGATTCGTTCGGATGGTGAAAGGTCTTGTTGCTTGTTTGGTAGCTATAGCGATTGCTATAACATTTATGAAGCCAATACTAACAAAAGTACGTGCATCCACTGAAATCGAATCTGATATAGCTACCGCATTAATGCCACAAATATCGCAAATTGCTGAAATCGATAGCGATATAACATTACGTTATATAGACGGGCAGTTGATGTATGCCGATGCAAATGGTGATTACGTAGCGATAAAAGAGTTAACTGGTAAAAATTTCTTTAATGTAAGATACATAGTGATTTTTTTGGTTGAACGTTCAGCGATAAAACAATTGACAGAAAATCCTACTACCACAGAAAACTTGTTGCGGTTTATATCAAAAACCTTTGCAGAGTGGATCTTAGTTGCTGGTCTATTCCTTGCATTAGTAATAGTGTTTTCGATAATAATGAAGATTTTGCTATTAATCCTTAAAAAGATAGCCTCAGTATTCTACATCGCGCATTTCTTAAACGGTGTGTTAGGATTTGTTTTTTTAGGCGCAGTTGTATTTTTAGTGATTTACGCTGGGCTAGGAGTAGTAAAATATTTTGAGAACGAGTCAATGATGGATCCTGTTAAATCAGGCATAGAATCAACGACTATTTTAAAATTGTTTTATAATGCTGAAAATAAAGTGTACGCTTTTTTGCTGACACTTAAGAAGTGATGGTTGAATTGTTTAGGGAGTTGATATGAAGAGTTTTATTCTGTTTCTAGTGGGTGTTGTGGTTGGTGTTGCTTTAGTTGCAGGTAGTGTTCTACTTACTGGTTATCTAGTGCTTTATTCAACTACTATAGGGGATATAAGTGAGTTGATCACTATAGACAAAGATGAGAACGGCCTGACAGAATCTGAAAATAATTATAAGATTATCGATGTAATATGGCCACTCATTAAAACATTTGGTGATCTCGATATTGTTAGCGTAGCTGAATTTGAGAGTGCTATAGGGACGCGCGCTCTGTCAGCTTTTTTAAGTACGTTATTTGGTGCTGATGCTGAAACAATACGTGCAGGAAAACTACAAGACATCATGTCGAATGTTCTTAATACTATGACTCTAGGACCAATACTAAAACGATACAGCATTACGCTTGATAACTCCATACCATTATTTACTGATGAGACTTTTCTTAATACTCCAATTATGCCGCAACTAACTTCGTTTACGGATTTTAGAGTAGACCAGATAATAAAAGTGGTTTATGACACTGATGCAGTGAGCGGTGAAGAAGCTAGCGATGCTCTACTTCAAAAGATAGGAAAACTTACATTTAGGGAATTGACTGAAGATGAAGGTATCATGGAAATTATTAAGGGGATGCTTGTAGGCGATTTTATTGAAGCAACAGGTGATCCAAATTCTATAATAGATAAATTTTTAGAAACAGAAATAGGTAAGCTTGCCGAGGATATAGACAACATGCCGATCGACAGAATTATACCGATTGACGATAATAGCAACGCAGTACTTAAAGTTCTTAGGGACGGCACATGGGATGGCGGTACGCCAGGCACAGCGGCTAAAGTAAGCGAGATAGGTAGTCTTTTACAACCTGCTGTCGAAGCCTGCACGGTCGGTGATATATTAGGGACTATGCCAGAAACAGAGACGGAAGAAAGGATTCTTACTTCACTGCGTGATACAAAATTGACAGCTACTGCTTTGAATAATAAATTAAAGATCTTAAGTGTAAGTGATATATTTGATGATTATGATATCGGTGTAATAGGTCTCTTTCCTGCAGACACACAGATATTATCAATTTCGTCACAGATGACACAGTCTCTTACAAAAACGGCTGTATATCGCTTAAATAAAGTTGGAGTGTATGATATTAGAGAAGACCAATTACCCCAAAACAAATTCGCGTTGTCAAAGCTCTACAATTCTACTCCTAGTGATGTTATATCAATATATATTGATGCCTTGGGTGGTACGACAGCTGGGATGGGTGCGACTCACAACGTTAGCGGTGATATAGATGTGAGTTATTTCTCAGATACTAATCCGAATGATGTGATGACGACACCTGTAAAACCTGGTGACACTTTAGTTCTTACTGGTGATACGACGATGAGTAATGGCGCGAACGGTGATCCATATGTCATTCCTGTCTGTGCTAACATTATAATTAGCGGTTATGCATTGACATTGGATCCTGATGGAGTAATATTCTCAATAAATGACGGCAACGGTTCAGGTTATGTGTATATTGATATGGGAAATAGCAGTTTGGCAGGTAATGCTGCTGATGGCTCATTAAGTACTGGTGGTGGTCCTGGTTTTCTCTCTAGCGGAACATTTAAGTATAAAGTCGTTAATGATGGCGTAGAAACTATAATGATAGCACCGCTCGTTTGTATAGAGAGTAATAACACCACTATAGGAACCCAAGAAAGTGTATATACACCTGAGGATAATGAGTAAATATTATTATTTAGTTAGAGAAAATGATAATTAGTTTAGACGGAGAAAATATAAGGTTAAAAGACGAGCTCATTGAGTTAGGATATCATTTCCCGTGTGCTGGTATGGGAATGTGTGGTAAATGTCGCATAACTGTTGATCCCAATTATCCTGTATCTAATCTAGATAAGAAATTTTTGACACGCGAAGAATTGAGCGCGGGTGTGAGACTAGCGTGTGATAAGATTGTTAAAGGTGAACTTGAAATTTATGAGTGTAGCTTGCCTCTTCAATCTAGAACTAAAAAGCTTGAATCTCCATGCATTACAGTACTGTTTGGCCCAACGCATACAACTATTTGTTTAGTTGACGGCGAGATTGTCGATACCGTCTGCGTTGATTTGACACCTAACACAACATCAGAACTGCGATCTCTAGTCAGCAAAAATTCAATTGAGTTCTTTGAAGAATATGGAATACCGAAAGCAGTCACAATACTTCTAGCGGGTTCGTTTTATCATATTACAGCTTTCATTGGTAATAATTATAATAGTGCTATGACGGGCGACTTTTCCCCCGCATCACTTTTTGATATGCCTTCTGAGGAAGTATACATACTACCTGTTGTATCTCAAACCGTTGGTAGCGATTTGTTGTTAGACATTTATGATATTTCAAGTAGCGAGCTTATTATAATCCCAGAAGATGGGGTATTTGCATTCAGTAGCGGCACAAGCATAATAGTAACTAAGATTGAGCCATACAAATATAATTTGCCAAGTGACAAGTTAGAATTTGTTATCAAATTTATTAATTCTACTTACACGTTTTTCCTTAACGAATTTGAAGTTAAGTCGTCCCGTTTGATAATACGTGAAAATTGCGATTTGGATTTTAAGAGTTTCGATATTGTACCCAAACGCACCACTTCTAAGGCGCTTAGCATTGCTGTCGAAGCCACTATCGCAAACGGTATGAAGACGAAATTAAGCAAGGTAGCCCGCAAGATATTCGAGATTAGTGTATTAGACTATGACAATTTTCATAAAATACTTGCAAACTTTAGCTGACGTTTTGTAGCATCCAATCGATGTATATACCATATCCACAAGTTGCATCGTTTATAAAAACATGAGTTACTGCACCTATAATATGATCGTCTTGCACAATTGGAGAACCACTCATTCCCTGTAGAATACCACCAGTATGATTTAGTAGTCGTTTATCTATTATTCTTATCACAAGCCCTTTGTCTCTAGGTTCATTCTGTGTTTCAGCTTTAATAATTTCTATTTCATACTTAATCGGCGTGTTACCTGAAATTGTCGAATAAATAAAAGCTGGACCGCATTTTACATTTGCTCTATTTCCGACAACTATTTTTGATAAGTTTTTAGTTAGCTCTCCGCTAGCAATACCATAAATCCCTGCCCAATTATTTTTGTTGATTCGGCCGATAAGTGCTTCGCTATTGGCAAATTTTCCGCGCAATGCACCTGCTAACCCAGGTTTTGCTCTATCATAACCGATTATTTGAGCGTCATATATATATCCATCGTTGTATATATCGCTATTATTAGATTCTGCGTCAAATATTTTATGCCCCAGCCCTCCAAAATATTTGCCAGTTGAGGATATAAATGTCAAAACACCGATACCAGTTAGATCATTGCGCACCGATAAACCAATTTTATATTCATTTGTAACTTTATCGATTAATGGCATCACTCTAAACTCCTTTGATTGGTTTTTCCTGAGCACTTTAACTGTCACAATAGACTCCTTTCTGCACTCTTTGTGTAATACTTTCATCAAGTCCGATGGTGTGTTGACCATAACATCGTTAATCATATATATGAGATCGCCTTTTAATAAACCCGCATCTCTAGCAGGATTTGATGAACCGTTTTGACCTACGACTTCATGAAAATCTATTATAGTGACACCGCTACTTTGTGCAACAACACCTATAGGTATTCCACCCAAATAAACAAAATTAGTACCTGCCAATGCACTAGAAGCAAAAAAAGCTGTAAATACTATAAGCATTACGCAAGTTATTGCTAGTAGTGTTAATAAACGCCAAATTTTTACGTGCATGAGGTGAATTTCCTATTTCTGTATTGAGACATCAAATGCAATCCAAAGCGCTTATGTTCAAGCCACAATGGATTGGATACTCTCATATTGTATTTTGCGCGGATGCTCTAAAAATATGCAATATAAATGGAATTTGCGAATCTGTGAAATGTGCTAGCAAACAATTAACTTAATTGAATTCAATGCTCGATGTATTAAGCACTATTAACATATCATTTGAGTTGTGCATACAATATACAAGCTAGATAGAGAACTCAAATGAATATAGCTGACTATTTGGCTGGAGGGTATTTGAAGATTATTTGTTTAAATTGTCCATCATTCATCAAACCAATTCTAAGACGCATAAATAATATGGTGACTAAGGTAATAAGCTGATCTCAAAAGTCAGCATTGATTAGGCAGTGCACTTAATCGCAAAGTTGTGTTCGCAAGTCGCAAAGAAATGCTGATAGAGGCGCGAAATAGCGCGACTATAGAGTGAGATATAAAAGCGTGTAATATAGGCAAAACTTTGTGCAGTGGTGCATAGCAAAGATCTAATGCACCACTGTGAGCGATCCTATTTATCCCCGAGTGGTAAATAAACATAGGGATCTATTGCCTCGTCATTTAAATATACAGCAAAGTGTAAATGCTTTCCCAATTCAAGTTCTGAAGATGCACTATCGCTTATTGTTGCTATTTTTTGGCCTGCTCTTAGAGATTGTCCTATTTCAACACTCGGTTCGGATAGTGAGCCATAGATTGTTATAAGCCCACCTCCATGGTCTATTTTTACTACATGGCCATTTAAAAGGTCATATGTTTTGTCTGACACTTCACCATCTAATACTGCTAAAACGTCTAAGTCCGCATCGCCTGAAAAATCAATCCCGTCATGAACGGCAAAATGTCCTAGAGTTTTCCACATAATAGGGCTTGTCATGGTATAGTTTCGCACGACACTGCCGTTTGCGACTGGCAAAAGAAATACAACTGGCAACTCTGGAGTTATTGGCTCTTCGGGTGTGGATGGTCCAGCAGGTTCATCGGTCTCATTAGTGATATCATCTGTGATCGGTAGCGTATCATCTGGTGTTTCAATTATGGGCTCGGGTGTAACATCGTTACTAGTTATAATGGCTACTGCTATCATACCTACTACAACCATTACACATACTGCCATTATCAAATAATATGAATTCTTTTTAAGAAATAGTTTGAATTTATCGTGTTCTGGATTCTTGCTTTCCAAACTTAACCTCCCAACATATACTTGTCATTATTGTTAGAGTTAATTATTGACTAAAGAAAAAATATTATACAAATTCAAAATGAGCATATTTTAAAAGGGCTATTGCTTTTTTGCTCAGGGCTCTAACAAATTTTGTCATTTAAATGCCTCGGATATGCGCGTCAAACTGGCAATAATTAGCAGTACCTAAGCAAATTAGTGTTAATATATTTGATGACAAATGTTTTGTGGACAACACAAAGATGCAAGAGAGCTCATTTTGGTAATTTGCACAATCCTGATCGCAATAGAAGTGAAAATTCAATTGCATTGCTACTAAATAATTTTCTAGTGGGCAGTGTTTAGATATTTTGTAGACAAAAAGCCTTGTTTTTCAAAGCATAGTTGCAACTTGAGGATTACAAAGACACCACTGCAATAGGAGTCGAAAATTGAAATTGCTTAAGTTAGCATACCAAATAATAGGTTTTTAGACACCCCTTCGCGCCTTGCGTAGCAATGATGTTTTGAGTAGTGACACTAATGATAATGTGGAAAATGCGATTAAATTTGTTATTATGACACTTGCGCCAGTAGGTGTCGAGAGTATAAAAGAGGCGAATGTGCCGATAAAAAAGCATATTACGGATATAATACCTGAGGCTATAACGACACTTTTATAGCTTTTAAATATGCGAATAGCCGATAGTGGTGGGAAGATTATTAATCCAGATATTAACATGGCACCCATCATGCGCATTCCTACTACTATAATTAGAGCTGTCATAAGGGCAGTAGCTAAATTAAATACATTTACTTTTGTCCCAGCAGCTTGTGCAAACGATTGATCGAAAGCAATAGCAAAATTTTTGACATAAAAGAGTATATATAGAATTATAATAACACATGCGACTATTACTGTTATGACTAGGTCCGAGTTGGTCAATGTATAGATGCTCCCGAACATATATGCTGACATATTGGAATTTAACCCAGATGTTAGCGAGAATGATACAATTCCGATAGCAAGAGCGCTTACTGAAATTAGTGCTATAGCCGCATCGCCTTTTGTTTTACTGTTTTCACGTATTCTAAGTAGCAAGAAAGCTACAAGCAATATAATAGGGATTGCTGTCTGTAATGGCGGTATTCCAATGGCGACTGCAATAGAGAGAATTCCAAATCCCACATGCGACAATCCGTCTCCGATCATAGAATAGCGTTTCAAAACTAAATTTACACCGAGGAGTCCAGCGCAAAGAGATGTAAAGAAACCGACGATTAAAGCACGCCAAATAAACAAATATGAGAAGAGCTTAAAAAATTCAGCCATTATTAATTATATCACTCCTCATACTTCTAGTGTTAGATAGGTAATATTCGGTTTCGATGTATTTTTCTGTTAGACCAAAGAAAGCAGAAAAAGTGGACATATGCAAAATTTTATTGGCATAGCTAACAGAATTTTCTATGTCGTGGCTTATCATAATAATTGTCATTCCCGAGGTGTTAAGCTCACTGATAAGCTTGTACAGTTCACGTGTCGTCATGGGGTCTAATCCATTTACCGGTTCGTCTAGCACCAGTAGTTCATCGGTTGCACAGAGCGCACGCGCAATTAGCACGCGACGTTGTTGACCAAACGATAGTTCGTTATACGCTTTACGTTTAAGATCAAAAATGCCAAGCTTTTTTAGATTTTCATCAGCAAGGGCTTTATCGCTTTTATTATAGAACAATAGTTTTGGCCGTCTGTTTACACATCCTGACAGCACTGTCTCGAATACACTTGCGGGAAAGTCTTTTGATACCTGCGTTTGTTGTGGCAAATAACCGACTCTAAGCTTTCTATTCATGGGGAAGTGTACATGTCCTGTATAATGGCGCATTAGTCCCAAAATAATTTTAAGTAGTGTGCTTTTTCCTGATCCGTTTTCACCAACAATGCAAAGGTAGTCTCCAGCATCCAATGTAAAATTAACACCAGAGACTACCTCTTTGCCATCATAGCAAGCGGATACGTCCTTTACTTCTAATAGCATTATATATTATCCATTTTGAATTATGTGTTTGGATATAATCCAAGTTTTAAAGCGTTAAGATTTTCTTTCATGATTGATAAATAGGTTACACCCGCATCAAATTCTTCTTGCGTTGGTCTTTCACATGAATTCAATTTAGCAGTTTGGCAACCTGTTTCTTCAGCAATGGTAGCAGCGGCTCCGTTGTCACTCAGTTCGACATAGTATACATAAGGTATCTGCTCTGCTTTTACCACTTGAATCAAATATGCAATAGTTGTTGGTGCTATATCAGCATCGTGTGCGCATCCAACTAAAGCTGCAGAATAATCCAAGTCAAATTCATCAACTAAATAACGGAATGGGAAACGATCGGCAACGACAATTTTCTTAAGAGGGGCTGCGTCTATCATAGTTTTGTACTCAGATTTCAATGTTGTAAGTTGAGCTATATAATCAGCAGCATTGGTTTTGTAACTTTCAGTGTTTTCAGAATCTACTTCTGATAATTTAGCCTCAATTTTTTTGATTATCTCGATTGCGTTTGCAATTGACATCCAAATATGTTCATCATACTCAGCTTCCTCCTCCTCTCCAGCTTCCTCATCTTCTCCCTGCATACCATCTTTAAGTTCCTCCT
This sequence comes from Christensenellaceae bacterium, assembly GCA_031278175.1. Lineage (GTDB taxonomy): Bacteria > Bacillota > Clostridia > Christensenellales > DTU072 > JAITLB01. The sequence continues at coordinate 9,894 of JAITLB010000246.1, read as the reverse complement.
CCTTTGGAACCACATAGTCCATTAAGCGAATAGCCTTGCCCGATTCAGTTATTGACTCTTGTTGTTCTTCAGGGAGTATTTCGGAATCACTTTCACCGCCTATATATATGTAAATGTCACTCTCTATAATTTTACTTATATCAGATACAGTCGGTTCATATGAGTGAACGTCAGACCCAGGACTTAATAGCAAAGTAATATCTGCATTGTTTTTGGCTACAGCACGAGCGAAATCGTAGGCCGGAAAGCAGGTGACAACTATGGATAGTTTATCCGTGTCAGAAGGTGAACATGCCGACAGCAAACCTATTGACATTGCCATTAGGATTACTATTGAGATTGTTAATTTAATTAATTTCATATATGACCTCCGTCATTTAGTGTGATTGTATTAGTGCAACTAATACGGGTGTAAATTATATAAAAAAATAATTGGGTATCTAAACTAACAGTTTTAGCGTTGCATACATGCATAATTATCATTTAATGCAACTAAAATATTTTTAGTTTAGATATATAATTATAGATTTTGATTGTAGCAATTTGCGCATATTCCGTAGAACATTGTTCTACGTTTGTCCAAATGGAAATTGTGTGATAGTAAGAAGTGTGACGTTAGCGAATCAGCACTTTCACAGTCAATATGCTCAACTCTTTTGCAGTTTGTGCAAATCAAATGATATCCACCTTTTTCATTAGGCGAACGGTCAAAATATCCAAACGAAGCGGAACTTAAATCAGGCGATTCATGCCTAAGAACAATTCCATCAGAAATCAATCTGTCTATTTGTCGATATATGGTTGCAATTCCTATTTTAACACCGCGCTCTTGTGCTATTTTTGCTAGATCCTCAGCAGTGAAGTGTTTGGACATGTTTGACTTCAAGGTCTCAACAATGAATGCACTATGTTCTGTATTGTATCGATGTCGCATTATTCAAAGCCTCATGAATTTAATAATGATTATCAAATTGGATATATTATACAAATCTATTTGCATATAGTCAAAGAAAATAATATACTTTTGATATTTATTATAGTTTCTATCTAAATTAATCGTCAGTGCTCTTTTACAAATCCAACCTAGCTTTAAATAGTGTATATGATTTCAAGTTATGCTGCATGACTGCCTAGCAACTAATTAAAAATTATTTAAGTGTTATTGTCTGTTTGTATGGCGGTATCTGTGGTCTCTCGTAAAAGTCGGTGAGCTTTGGATGCGATATTTTAGCTACCACATTTTGCTTGTGTTCAAATTGCTTGCTATACTTTGCAAATCTCTGACTCTTAGCGCTTTAGTGACCTGCCAGTAGAGTAATAATAAAATCAGATTTAGTTGTGTGGTGGGCTAGCGATGTCTTTTCAAAACCCAAAATTCGCTTTTTGTAAGAGAGTAAAATGCAAGCAGTTGTAACGCAAGGTGGTAGGCTTAGCAAATCCAAAAATGCAAAATACGCGAGCATTGAAAAGAGTTGCTACTCGGTAAAAGCGACGGTAGTTATATAAATTAAAATTATGCCCCCCAAAAACTGTACAAAACACTCTCACCATAGTTAAACAAAGACGCTTTAGTGTGCCCCCGTGAATTCAAATAAGTGCTATGCGCACAAAACAAGTTACTACTTAAATTAAAGTTTAGATATAGAACTTAGGTGCAGAAATTTGGGTAAAGCTTCCGACTATATAATTTAGTTAAGTGTTAAAGCGGGATTTTGTGATAATAGAGCTGAGCTTTAAGTTTAGGACACTAGATTTTCTCCTTTCGGCAAATTCCATTAAAACATTTTAAAATATAATTATTTAACCGAGTAATCGCGCCCTATTTTAGTATATAATCATCTTCGAGGTTGTATGTGAAGAAAATCATGGTGGTACTGTCCTTAATTGCTACCGTTTTATTTGTCGATCCATCTGCATTTAAAGCTCGGGCTACAGATGTGCCACATGTTATCATATCAAACGATGTTTGGCTATTAAATGATCAAGCTGAAAAACTGTTTATGCTACCTGTTGGATACTATGCTGAAATAGTGGGGATAGAGGGTGGTTATTACAAAGTGATTTTTAATGGGATAAATGGCATGATACTTAAAAATTCAGTATCAGCAGTTGGGTATCATACAATTGCTAGTGGCACAATTTTGACGCTGCGTATAAATGATGAATATCATGAATTCGAATCAATCAAATTGCAAAGAACACCAGATGCATTAAGCGAGAGTGTTATATCGATGCCAATAACTGCTACGTTCACGTTTTTAGGTGAATATCCTACTGAAACGTCAGGTGTGTGGTATTATGTAAATTATAATCAAAGCTATGGATATATTAAAAGCACCAGAACAAATATAAGCGTTATGAAATATGAACCATTTATACCTGAGAGCAAAACTGATAATATGGCACCCACAACTGTAGAAGAAAGCATGCCAGATGACGATACTGAGCCACTAGAGCGAAATGTTATTAAGGTCGCAATCGTAATAGGGATGATAGTTCCAATTATGTTTATTGTGCTATTAATATTCAAAACAGGAAAAACACGTAAGTATTATGATGAATAAATGCACAAGACAGAAAATTTTATAACGTAGCATTAGTAATTTAGATACAATAGATTATTGACCGTGCCACCAAGATTTTGTATTGTAATTTAGTCTGTATAAAACACATAAGTAGCACATATGAATTTGTCAGCATTAATTAGCAAACTACTAAATATATGGATATCGGTGCTGATATTTATAAACCGTTTACATTATAATTTTATTGAATTGATAGTAAGGTCAGCTAGTTTTCCAGCGCGTCTAGCAGCATTCACGATCGCGGTGGTCACGACTGTTCCTTCTTTAACAACGAACGTTCGTGTAATGTCAGTTATTTCTCGTTCAACACGTCTACCTACAAGAAAATTGAAATCATTAGAGAGGGTTAGCTTATTATCCGACTCAGCATAAAGTGGTTTTATGCTTACATACGATTGTCTGTTTGTTTTTGGCATCTTTAGAATATTATCAACTGTTAAATTATTGTTCGCGTTGCGTGTTGTAAGCACTTTGTTTTGCTCAGCGGATGCATCCTGCGATTTGCTTTTAACTATCCATTTGCCACTAAGGTCTACAAAAATTATCTCAGCAGAAGCAGAGATAAGTCTGTCAAACTTAATTTTCTTTGATTTGCATATTAAGAAGCCACTTCGACCACGAATTTCTATATCCTCTAGTATATCGTAATCTATACCGCTAACATCTGCGATCCTTGTGCCAATTTTAAGCATAAAACAATTATCAATTGCAAATTCGCGAATAAGTACATTTGTTGATTTGATGGTTATAATATCTGCACATGCGTACATATCTTCATATGCTAATATGTTCTTTTCAGAATTTGAGAGTACTATATAACTACACCTAAAACTGTCGTGTAAAACACACATGCCAGTAGGTTCGCCAACACATACCGCGTCAGTTAGAGAATAAATCTTTTTAGTTTTTAAATCAGAAAAAAGCATTTGACACCTCGCTTAGTAATATATGAATGACAACTTTAAATTATTCTATGTGCGATATTAGAGAGGGCAATTATTATCTAGATATTGAGATAAGAGTAGAGTAATTTTGATTTTTGCAGTTATAACTAGGTCGCGTTATGCTAGATTGAATTTTTCTTAATTAAAGTTGAGTATTCAATCTGAAATTAACTTTGCTATTTTGTGGCATGTATTGTCATTTAACGGAGTTTTATTAAATTGCGTTGTTTTTCTTGCAAAAAGCAAGTTGTTCGTATATAATGTTATACGTGGTAAGTTGAGTTTAAATTCAATTCAGACTCAGATTGTCATTCTTGACGAAATAACACTATCCATTTGTGGGTAGGGGTGAGAATACTAAATAGTTGAGAGGAGTCCTGCACAATGAAAAATCTTAGGTGCATAAATGAAGCGCTTTCCAACATTAAAAATGAATCAGGAAGTGCGCGAGATTTCTTAGCAAAGTTAATAGATGAACACAGTTTTGTGGAGTACGATGCATTTTTATCTGGCAAAGATGAGATATATGATTCAATTCCAGCCGGGGAGGGGATCATTACTGGTCGAGGAACTTTAAACGCTTTTGGAGTAAGCGTAGCAGTCCAAAATGCCGATGTATTAGGTGGGAGTTTTGGTAAAGCGCACAGTGATAAATTGATTAGAAGCATAGCGCGTACTGCTCATCAACGTATTCCATTAATATCCGTTATAGATAGCTCTGGGATGCGCATCAGCGAGGGTGTGCCTGCTCTAGATGCTTATGCGAAGGTAATAAAGGCGGCAATCGAACTCAAAAAAGTATCCACGCATATAGCGATAATAAAGGGACCGGCAACGGGTCTAATGGCAGTTTTTGCAGCAACAGCAGATTTTTTATTTATATCAGATATGGATGGTGCTACTAATGGTCGTTTACCCAGCCTTAGCTTGGGTGTGCCGATGACTATATCAGCTGGTGCAGGATTAAATAAAAGTGCTAACGAAATAGTAGGACCTAGCGAAAACACTCAAAACGGTGTAGCAACGGGGACGTTCAAAACGATTGAGGAATTAAAGACCACTATCACTGACATTTTGCAAAACATGCAAGATGAATTTATCGACAGTCCTGATGATCCTAATAGAGTGTCCGACACACTAAATGAAAATATTTCGCACGAGGAGCTTTTGAAAGCACTTGTTGATAATGGTGAATATATCGAGTTTTATAAAAGTGACAACACCTCAGTCAAAACTGTTCTCGCAAGTGTTAACAGTATTTCAGTAGGTGTAGTTCTTGCAGGCGACAAAGATGCACGCAAACTTACCGTAGCAGATATTAAAAAGATCACAAGGTTTATAAACATGTTGGCTAAAACATGTGTGACGCTCGTTAATTTGGTCGATTGTGAGGGTATAGTAAGTGATCTAACTGCAGAGAAAAACGGAATACTCTTAGACGTTGTCGCGCTTTTTGAAGCACTTACAAATTCCCCATCCCGAAAAGTTGCAGTGGTTACAGGGGCTGCGATCGGTGCAGCTTATGCTACATTAGTTAGCAAGGCAGCTGGTTATGATTATGTTGTCGCTTTTGCGGATGCCACAATCAATCCGATGTCGTCTGCGGCTGCAGTAGCAGCATTCGAAGCGGGGCAACTTAATGGTGTGAGCGATCCTGTTAAGGCGCGTGCTACCCTGGAAGCGAAATATAAATCTGATAATTCTAGTTCACTTGAAGCGGCTAAGTATGGTTGTGTTGACGCTGTAATAGAGCCATCATTATTAAGACCATTCATAGCGGGTGAACTTACCGCAGCGACTATTTGGTAGGAGATTGAATTTGGAAACCTTTATTATCGTCTTATTTTCAATAGTAGTAGTGCTTAATGTAGCAATAGTTGTATTGCTTGCGCGAAAAAAAGTTGAGAGTGAAGTAGATTTGATTAATCCTGACGCAAGTCAGCAAGAGCGTCTGGTCATGCCTGGTGCAATTGAGCCGACATCCTCAGATGCTGTAGTTGCTGCTATAATAGCAGCTATAACGCTTTATTTAGAGAGCGAATCGATACAAACTGGTGCTCCACGTGCTGGGTTTGTTGTAAAAAAAATAAGCAAAGAAACAAAAATAGTCAAACACAGAGGTGTATATAATGCGAAAATTTAACGTTGTTGTTAACGGTGTAGATTACAGAGTCGAAATTGAAGAAACGGCAGCATTTGCTGCTAGCCCAACTCCGCCCGTTGCTGTTCATGCTGGACCTGCGGTAGTAGCTCCTGCTCCTGTAACTGTTGCTACTCCAGCTGTTGCTAAAACTCCTGAAGTTGTAGCAAGTGTACCTACTGGAGGCACAAAAATAGAAAGCCCAATGCCAGGCACGGTAGTTAAAATAGTAGCCGCAAGCGGTTCACAAATTAAACGTGGTGCTCCTGTCGTTATTCTTGAGTCTATGAAGATGGAAAACGAAATTGTTGCGACTGCAGATGGAATTGTCACTATAACAACAGTAGCTGGTGCAAATGTAAATGCAGGTGACGTACTCGCTGTCATAGCATAACTTTTAGTTAAAGTTTCTATCTAGCATGTGTATAGTGTAAAGCACTCTGCACATTTCTAATGAACGACATAAGGAGGACTTTTGATGTCTAAAAAAGTTGGAATAACTGAAACAATTTTGCGTGATGCACATCAATCGCAAGCTGCAACGAGAATGAAGCTTTCTGAGATGTTGCCAATTGCTGACAAACTAGACAAGGTGGGTTATTTCTCACTGGAGTGCTGGGGCGGAGCCACTTTTGATAGTTGCTTGCGCTTTTTAAATGAAGATCCGTGGGAAAGACTACGTGCACTAAAAGAAGCTATGCCAAAAACCAAACTTCAAATGTTGTTGCGTGGCCAAAACCTGTTAGGATACAAGAACTATGCCGATGATGTAGTTGATATTTTTGTAAAGAAAGCTATTGAAAATGGTGTTGATGTAGTTCGCATTTTTGATGCTTTGAATGATCCACGAAATTTAGAGCGCTCTATCAAAGCAGTAAACAAGAACAAAGGCATTTGCGAGGTTGCACTATCTTACACGACCAGCCCAGTCCATAACGAAGAGTATTTTGTTAATCTTGCTGTTAAGTTGAAGAGCATGGGTGCGGACATTTTATGTATAAAAGACATGGCAAATCTTTTGCTACCATATGATGCATATGACCTAGTAAAAGCGATAAAATCAAAAGTTGATATTCCTATTCATCTTCATACTCACAACACATCTGGCACTGGTGATATGACATATTTGAAAGCCATCGAAGCAGGTGCTGATATAGTTGATACAGCCCTTTCACCATTGGCAAATGGTACCTCACAACCAACTACCGAATCACTGGTCGCTGCATTACATGGTACCCAATATGACACAGGTCTTGATATTAAATTGCTCAGCGAAATAGCAAAATATTTTGAAACTGTAGCAGCTAGGCTTAAAAAAGATGGTTTCTTAAATGAGAAGGTTCTTAAAGTTGATATCAATGCTCTGATATATCAAGTTCCAGGCGGAATGCTTTCGAATTTGATTAATCAGTTAAAAGAACAGGGAAAGAGCGATAGTCTTCAAGAGGTGCTATCCGAAGTTCCAAGAGTTAGAAAAGATTTCGGGTATCCACCATTAGTTACACCCACGTCACAAATAGTTGGGACGCAAGCAGTACTTAACGTAATAGCAGGCGAACGCTACAAGATGGTTACCAAAGAATCTAAGGGACTATTAAGAGGCGAGTATGGTCAATTGCCAGCAAAACCCGACCCAGAGATCGTCAAAAAGTGCATCGGTGATGCAAAGATCATCACCAGCAGAATGGCTGATTTTATAGAACCTGAATTTGAAAAATCAAAGGCAGAAGTTGGCGCGTATTATAGAAGCGATGAAGACGTATTGTCTTATGCGATGTTCCCAGCTGTTGCTCCAAAATATTTCCAATGGCGTGAAGCAAGAGATAAAGCCGTTGATTATAATTTGGTAGATGTAAAAAACAAAGTTCATCCTGTATAAGAATTTTGGAAGTGTAAATGAATATACTGCTAGTAAATGATGATGGTTATGCAAGTTATGGTATAACACGACTTGCGGACGCTTTAATTGAACGTGGTGCTAGCTGTATAGTAGTAGCTCCCGACAAATGTAAAAGTGGTATGAGTCATGCCGAAAGTTTTAGAAAGCCTGTGATGGTGAATACCATCACAGGCTATAATTATCCCTGCTATAGTGTATCGGGCACACCTTGTGACTGCGTGCTTATAGGTCTACATATTGTGGAAGTTATACCTGATCTAATTGTGTCGGGTGTTAACGCTGGCACTAATTTAGGCACCGAGATAGTCTATTCTGGAACCGTAAACGCTGCAATAGAAGGTGCTATTCGGGGTGTTAAGTCAGTAGCATTATCTGTCGATGGGAATAGTCTTGATGCTTTCGATTTTGCAATAGATGATTTTATCAGCAAGTTTTCGCTGTACACCACAATGCCAAGCTCGGATTCTGCAATCAGTATTAATTATCCGCGCCGCGATGCGTGGAACAACAAAAGAGTGCTAGCTGTAGCCGGTATTAGAAACTACGATGAGAGATATACTGTAACAAAGAGCGAGAATTCATATATATACGTTTTAGATGGCATGCCGCTGCCAGATCCTAATCCAGCCTGCGATGCTAAATTGTTTGATGAGGGGTATATTACTATAACACCATTAGCCTGCGATTTTACAAATTACACGCGCATGGGCGAGCTAAAATCAAAGTGGATTAAATTATGACTGTAGTTGTGATAGGCGGTGGACCTGCTGGAATGATGGCAGCATATGCATCTTCGAAGGCTGGTGCACCAACCATATTATTTGAAAAGAACGAAAAACTAGGAAAGAAGTTATACATATCGGGTAAAGGTAGATGCAATTTAACAAACAATTGCACACCAAATGAATTTCTCAAAAATGTCGTATCCAATCCAAAGTTCATAACAACCGCTCTTTATTCATTCCCACCAACAATGACCATGCAGTTCTTTGAAGATGAAAATGTCAGGTTAAAAGTGGAGCGTGGTAATAGAGTTTTTCCTGAAAGTGATAAATCATCCGATATAATAAACGCATTTACTAAAGCTCTTAAAAGAAATAATGTTGAAGTTAAAATAGGCGAGAGTGTTGATTATTTTGAGTTTGAAGATGATAAAATCACAAGTGTAGTATCTAACAAAAAGCGAGTAGCAGTGTCTGCGGTAGTTTTAGCCGCTGGTGGATTATCATATCCAGCAACTGGCGCAAGTGAGGCGGGGTATAAACTTGCTAGCCTAGCTGGACATCGAATTATAGCACCAAGACCAGCTCTATGTCAGATAATTGTTTCAAATCTATTCGATTATAGTAAAGCACAAATTCCAATTTCAAAAACCCAATTTCCGACAGGTCTAAGTCTAAAGAATATTGCGATAAAAGTTATAGACACCGAACTACACAAAACAATTGCGACCGACTTCGGCGAAGCATTATTCACATCCAACGGTTTATCAGGTCCAGTTGTACTCTCTACTTCATCTAAAATCAATAGATGCGATCTGAAGAATTTGCGACTCATAATTGATTTGAAACCAGCACTGTCTGAGGACACATTAGATGCGCGACTTATTAGAGAATTTGATTTAGCTAAAAATAAGTCATATAAGAGCGTGTTAGACGAGTTGTTGCCTAAAAGTTTAATTGAAGTCGTAGCGCAATTAACGCATATTCCATTGATGAAACCTATTAATTCAATTACACGCAATGAAAGGCGCGCCATAGTTTATGTGCTAAAGAATTTGAGCTTTGATATCTCTGCACTCGGTTCTATTTCAGATTCTATTGTGACAGCTGGTGGCATTGCAGTAGATGATATTAATCCGAGAACGATGGGTAGTAAACTAATTAAAAATCTATTTTTTGCAGGTGAGGTAATTGATATAGATGCACTGACAGGTGGTTTTAATATCCAGATTGCATTATCTACTGGTTATTTAGCTGGCGCCAGTGCCGCTAAAGCGTCTAGCAATTGATTTAGACTATAATTTAAGACTAAACCATTGTGCAATTATCGCAAGATTAGTCTTTCAAAATCAGCGCATGCGCATTAAAATTTTCGGTAGTGCTAAATTTGTGTTATATTTGCGAATTTATTGTTGACATGAAAGTAGGCAAATAAGACAATTGTCAAATCTACGATTATTGTACATCTTAACACAACGCAAGCGCGTCGTCTGAATCGTGCGAACCAATGTCGTTGCCTGCCGTTGTTGTTTTCAATTCCCCAAGTTTCGGCTTTAGTTTGCATGAGTTGTTCAGGACTGATTAGTTCGGCATAACTATCCCA
>JAITLB010000233.1 GCA_031278175.1 Christensenellaceae bacterium | reverse complement strand
AATTAAGTGCAAATCCACTAATTTTCATATCGTCAGTCAATCTAGGAATTTCCCAACCTTGTATGAATCCATGAAATCTATCTAATAATGCACTTTCTTTAAATAGTGTTGGCAAATTGCCGAAGAGATTCCCGAAGATACTCATTTCACTTTGATCTATATTTCCTAGTAATACAACACCCGCAAATGAACTACCTGACCAGATTTGTCCTCTATACATTCCATCTTCCATATAACCTTTTAAAACTGAACGCATATCGCCCAAATCATCACAAGAAATCGTTTGAATTTCATCGATACCTAAAAAATCATTATTAAATATTAGTCCTTGTTGTCTTCGATTATTATCATAGAACAATTTAGCACGTGTAATTGTGCCACCTGCAAGCAAGTATCCGTAACGGCTTAGTCTGCCAAACATATATGATTTTCCTGTACCTTTAGGTGCAAGTTCAATTAAATTTAAGCGATTTTCGACAAAAATGAGGAGTCTTTTGATGATTGTTAGTTTTTGTTTGAGAACTTTGTAACCATCAGCATTATAATCAATAGCACCAAGGATCAAATCTATCCACTCGTCAATAGTGAATTCCTTGCGCATATCTTTATAGTATTCAAGATTTACGACATAAGGACAGAAATTTTTGAAACTTAATAGCATAATTTTACCAGTTCTTTTACCTTCTGGTGGGTGATATCCTAGTTCAATTACACCCCATACTTCATGTCCATCAGTAAGTTCATCGCGATATTTATTCCAAACCGTATATGGAATATATGTCTGGGTTTTACTAAGCCCAAAATCTGGCATAGAGAAAGCATATGAATTTGCATTAATATCAATATCAACGACTATTCGTGTCAGCAATTTCACTCTCGCATTATCTGTCATAATTCTATCTGTTATTTTAACCCACGCGTCTCTTCTCGGAAGATATGTATCAATGAATTTTCTCATCGGCTCCATATCAATTTTCCCTTCATCGTCTTGAAACTTTTTGAGAAGGTAATCACGCATATATGATGGTAAACTGATCGCGGAAAAGAAGTTGATTTTTTTTAAGTCTTTATAAACTACCATCTCACCAAACGTTTTTTTTAATTTATCTATAAAGGGTGTTGTCATTTTATCTCCTATATAAAGTCATCTTTTATTTCAGCAGCGGCTCCTTGAATTGAAAATGGAATCGCTGTTATAATTTCTGTATTGCCATCAAGCAAAGTACAGGTATATTTTCCTGCCTTCTTAATATGCATTGGGAATGAACACTTTGTACGTTTACCGCCAACATAACCGCCAGAAATGTAAAGGTCTTCGATACGTATGCGTGGGTTACTTATTGGATGTGTGACAGAAATTATAAGATTATCAGTGATGCCTATGTTTACATGCAATGTATCGTTATCTAAGCGATACTCATAATTGGTTACACCCTTTGTAATTACAATTACGGGGACGAGGACTTCTTCCAATGTAGCACCGCCATGTAATTCAGCACCTACATATCTGCCACCTTGAAATCTATCATAATTTGCTATTACACAGTATCCGTTATTATTCATATCGCAAACCGTCTTATATTTTACAGGAATTTCATCATTCCATGGGCAAAATCTCCCACCACATGTTTCTGAATCATTGCCGTCAGCATTAACCTTTTCTAGTTTATTGATTTTTCCCTTTAATCTAATCAATCTGCTAGCACCGTGATCGGATAGAATTATCACTTTTTTCTTTTGTTGAAATTCTCGTTGGATCGTCTGAGTAATTAAAGTGTTTAATATATTCAGTTCTTCGGTAATATAAACTGGAATTTCAGTTTTTGAATAGTCATAGTCTTTTTTGCCTTTATGCTTAAGTTCATCAAGATCCCCAATTTTTTTGTCGCCACGATTTTCATTATAAAATTCATTATTGAACTTAGTGATTGTTGGTAAGTTGGCATAAGCTATTTGTATATCAATTGATAAACCATTTGCCCTACATCTCTCGTTTAAAAAAGCGCAAAACTCCACACCAAGGGCATCAACCCAATAAACTTGCGAGTCTTCAAAGTCTATATTAGATACTAGTGATTGTCTTGGCATTATTGATTTGTAATAGTCACGTTCTATTGCATTTTGTTCAACTTTATTCAAGAAAGAGTCGGTAAGTTTATTTCTTATTTTTAAGTATCTGTAATCATTAAAATACTCAGTATAGGATGTAGGTGCAGCAAGAAATTGGTAATCTGCCAAATAATCAGAAAGCAATCCGTATACCTGCTTAGATATGCTTTTAATCGAATCGCAAGTAAAATCATTGTTGGAATTAGCAAAGCATTTTATGATTTCTTCTCTCTCCTCTGGGGTAGAGTCAGTTAGATACAATACTTTATCTTTACCTTTAGAATCAGCTAGATTGATAAAGGCAACAATTTTGTGGTTATCATTGATTTTTGCAATCAGCTCTTTGCGTTCAATGTAATATTTATCAAACAGAGCACGGTTATTGACATCTAAATTTAGAATTCCATAATATATCCTGTCAGTGATTTTAATATAGTTGTCTATGCTTTCAATGATATAAGCAAGATAACCAGTCAGTTTACTACTCTTCATCTTGATGAAGAGTAACCATTTCTCAAAATCAGATTTATTTGAAAAGTTTTCAAGATTATTTGCAATAGTAGTTAGATCAACGTTGAGCCTTACATCATTTTCATCATTTGTTACCTTTTCTAGCAATTGTTTCCATTGCTCGGGAGTACCCATATCTTCTTGAAGCGATGATGAAATGTTTACCTTTTTCAGCAAGATTTCAAACGCAGATTTTTCTTCTGCGATTTGATAAATGGAGGCTGAAAAGGTTTCTGTTGATAACTCGCTATAAACGATACCTTCGCCACAACCACTTAGTTCAATCACTTCTTCAAAGAAACTTTTTATGGATTCATATCTAGCAAATTGCTTGAATGGAGTTAGGGTGATTTTAGATATCTCCTCAGTTTTTCCAGGCACTAAAAGTATATCGGCGCGCTCTTTTATTCGAGGATCTTTTTTTATACATTCTTTTAAGATCTCAGATATTCCGAACGTTAATAATAATACACGGGCATAGCCGTTAGAAATGGTTTTAATCAGATGATTAATTTCTAATTTGCCACCGTTAAAACAGTAATATTGTGAGAAACCTAGTAGAATGGTATTCCTTTCCGCTACGCTGATGTCATTTATTAGTGAATCTAGTTTAGGTAACTCTTTGTATTCAAAATATTGAGAGACACAAATATATTTTAGTGTTTGCGAATGCAATTTGTCACGGAGCAACATGTAATGAGTTGACTCATTTACGTTGACAATAAGCGGAAATTTTTTACTTGAGTCCCCGAATATTTGACATATTTGATCTATTTTAGCATTTTCATCAAACATTGTTTGCACCTTCATTTGCAATTATTTCTAGTCCGACATCCATATTATTTTGAATCAGCTGTATTAAATAGTTTTTAATTTCTCCCTCACTAATTTTTTCGATTATCTCTAAAGCAGTATATAAAGAGGAAGCTTCATATTCATCCTTTGCAAGATCCTTTACATTAGATTTAACGGTGTCATTTGAAAACCAGTCGTAGGGATCATCGTTTACATTGTTAAGTAAATGCTCCTGAACATTTCTACTGTCGAGCAACAACGTAGAATATTTTCCAATGATATGATTTTTGAACGCATTCTCAGCATCGCCTGGTTTGAGATTATGTAACCAATTTGCATTTTTAAGATACTCAAGTGCTTTTTTTGCATCCTCGTTTTCAGATTTGTCGTTATTAATTGTCGCAAAATGTTGTCTTGCTTCCTGAAGTTCTTGCTTAGGTACCAATGCCAAGATTGGTGCGCAATATTTTTTTGACCACTCTTTAGGTGTTTTCGTGTATGTTAGTTCTTTCCAATATTGCCTTAATGCGCCACTAGACATACTTTTTTTGTAAGCGCTTATATTATTTTGAAGAACGATGTAATAATCGTTAGCTTCGTCAGCAAAATGCCCCGTGCCTATTTTAGTATAAATATCGCTGATTTGCGCTTCGGAAAGGTCGGATATCCACATTTTCGCATATTCTTTGAAATATTTCTCTTGATTGGTCATGAAATGTTTGAAGTTTTCTTTGTTATTATTCAATAATTCCAAAAATTCAGCAGTGTTGCTGAACCCTTGCTCATCGCGATATATTTTTATCAAACGTGAAAACAGATCGTCGCATTTAATAATCGATTTAACAGCTTCATATGCTACCCTACAGCATTTTAAATTTTCTTTATATTCAGAAACGATTTTACTCGGATCATCAATATGGATTCCAATTTCTCTGCTTAATTTAATGAGTTCGTAGTCAGTTATTACTCTATCGATTTGCTCATTAGTTGCAGTATAACTCCATACCCAGTTTCCCGCGCCGCTAAATTTGCTTTTCAAATAAATAAGGTATGCATTTTCATCAATCTTTAACTCCTCACATAGATTCGGTAATGATCCATCTTTGTAATTACTTAGATGAATTTTCATTCCCTTTTTGCAGTTTTCAGAGTCAATTAACGGACATAATCTATCAACTATTGGTTCATTATCCAAGAAAATCTTACCAATATCTTTAGCAATTTCTATTTCAGATTTTTTGCCATTGTCGTAATTGTCAGTGTTTGCAAGACCTGAATATAGTTCTAGTATCTCGTTTACTAAATTGTCAGCATCTAAGTATTTTAGTGTCCAAATAGGAAAATGGAATTCTTCAAACTTGCGACGTAGTTGATCCCGAATCTTTGTAGAAGAGCAAAAGTCTTTTTGAATGTTGAATATTTTCTGTGTACACTCAATAAACTTCTTTTCTTCAGGACTCTTGCACTTGATAAAATTGGGTTTTTTAGAATCTTCAATTGCAACGCTTACAAGTGTGGAAACCTTATCATCGGTTAAATTTGCATCAATTGTGCCATCAGAGTAATAGTAGTCACCTTCTTTTTTTATATACTCCTTTAATAGAAACCCGAGCACATATGCAGTCAAATCGGAATCTGTAAATCCGTAGGGCTTAGATTGCAGTTCGTTGTATAAATTAGTAAAGTTACATTCGCCACACTCCGTCAACTTGTTATCTATTTTAGTGTCAAAAAAAATCTTTAATTTAGAAATTTTTTCATTAGGTTTTGATTCCCAGTACCTTTCATCATCCCACGCAAAATCAAATGCATTTTTAAGTTTAAAATCAAGCTGATGCCATGTTGAGCGATTGGATCCATGTTTAGCAGCAGCCTTGATGTTTTTCTTATCATATACGGTGTCACTTAAATTAGAGAAGTATGTTTCTAGTCCATAAGGATATACTTTTTTATTAACCTCTAAGAAATACTCGCGAATACTTCTTAGATTTGATACAGTAGTGTTAACATAACTTATAGCTCGGTTCCAGATGCCAAATTCACCACTCTCTATGACTTTTTTCCACTCGCAGAGCATATCTTTAACTATGGCTATTGCATCCTCATCAGGTTCTCTTGAGGTAGTTTTGCAATAATTGATTTTTGCTTTATGTTTAGCATATGTGTTCCAAATCGTGGTTGACATTGCTTTTCTACCCATATCGATAAAGATAAATTGATCATCTGGGTATTTGTTATAATTATCATCTATTGATGTCAACATGCTTTGATGTTTTTTGTTATCACGAGAAAAACAAAGAAAAACTATTATTTTATTTTTGTATTTATTAAAATCCTTTTTATCGCTGTATGTAGTATTTATTTCTTTATTAATATTGTCAACTGTTACACATTTAAATTCAATACGATTTTTTAGAGATGCTGGCATTGCTGTAGAACTATGCATTATTTGCTCAAGCTCTGCCTCTTTCACGAGGGTTAACGTTTTTGTTTCATTATTTACTTTTTCAATATATGGCGCTAATGTAGTATCATCTACTACATCAAGTGACACTGAATAGATTGTACCATTAACAATTTCCTTTTTGCCAATAAAGTGCTTTTGAATTAATGAGTTCGCTAAATTACTTGCTTGAATCGGAGTTATATTATGTCCTTCAAAGCAAAACTTAAGATTCGCTTCGTTTGGAAGCAGAATAGGTTTTGTATTATTAACAGTACTAGATGTCGCAATTAAAATCAAGATTGTCTTAAATACCGTTTTCTCTTTATCAGTAAGCTCGTCAGCATGTACTCGAGTATAAGTATTAAATATGTTGCGAATTTCGGGTTTTTTCTCTTCTGTCCTACTAGTTACATCAAAAAAATCCCATAAGTAATCAACGAATATAAATTTAATATCGCTTAAAGGACCGTTTTCATCGATGAATGTTTTAAACGTCTTTTTATTTTCACTACCCTTTTCTAGGATGAAGCTAAACATGCTCCGCTGATTAGATCCAAGTTTTTCGCAGAGGTGTTTCAGAATTAAAGCCGTATATGGATGTAGTGGTAAAATCTTATTAAGTGTTTCGGGTTTAAGATCTTTTATTTCTTGCATAACTGCATTCTGCGAGTCAGAAATAAGATCCTTTAGATTTTTTAATTTATTTTCCCAATCAAGTTTTAGTGCAGTGTTTAATTTCAATGACTTTGCGATTAAATCAAAGGCAATACTATCTGGTAATTCCATTAGAGAACGAGGTTTTACGAATCTATCAAAAATTTTCTTAGATGGATCAGCATCATCAAACAGTGCATCGCTTTTATGCGTTATTGGTACGAATAAAAACTTGTATTTAGCTAAGTCTATTATGTGTTCCTGGAAATTTGTAATACTTGAATTATTATTGAAGAAATCATCAAATTCGTCCCACAATACAACAATAGCAGAGATATTATTCTCAGTAATTAATGCTTTTATCCACGTAGCAAATTGTTCATGATTTAATTCAAATGCATGCACTTTATGTTCTCTCATCAAATTGTCGCAAGCTTGTATTAATGAAACTAGTGCTGTCTCGCTTTTTGAATTTCTTAAATCATTAATAACTCCTTCAACTGTTTTTGCTTCTGTCCAGTTAGTAGTCTTATTAATTATAGCCTGAAATAAGTTAGCATGATCTGGATGCTCTAAATATTTAATACCAACATTTCGAATTGATTCTTCTGCACCTTTATAACCTTTGCTCTTTATAACGTCAAGAAGCTTCTCTTGCAGTTCAATCACTAGGTGATCTGTGGATTTAAGGTCGGTTGATCCGCGCTTGTAAATAGTTATTATCTTATTTTTTTTAATGTTTTCTAATATTCCAAGCAAATCACTAGGCAGTTCAAAATTATTGAAATATGTTCTTACCTCCTCGATAGGTGCTTCTAAAATCTTTTTTAGTGTCAAAACTGAATAAGTTTTTCCAGTACCATACGCGCCTTCAATCCATACCGATGAACCACCACGAGTACGATTATTCCCAGATATCAGGTCGGCAAAAATCCTTAGCATTTCGATAAATTTCGTGTGTGGCAAATATTTAAGCCACTTTTTATCCGATAATTCAAAATCATTTTCACTAGTCGCCTTAATAAATTCATCTTGAATGTTAAAATAACTGCGATATTTAGTATTATTATCTATTTCTTGCATTGTGCTTTTCTCCTTTTAGCAAAACAATTCTAAAACATCTTTAGACGATTTGTCACTTCTTAAATTTATAATCTCTAAATCCAGAGTATTAGTATAGTTAATAAATTCAGGATGTTTCCCAGATGATCCTGCTAACATTGCGCGCATAGTGTAGTCATTCAATCCAAAAATTTGAACTGGAGTTATTCCCGCACTGTCTACCTTAATGTCCATAAGTCGTTTAAATGTAAATTGATAATAACCATCGCATGCTTCTGCAAATTTGTATAATGCATATAGAATAACGGTGTTATTCGGTCTTTCCCAGCATGAGCGAGTATACAAAGTGGTTTTACCGTCCTTACACACATTACATAATCCAACAGGTTTAAAGAGATTAAATAATCTTTCAAAGGCAAGAATAGCATGATTAGCTGAATTTTCGGTCATTCCGAACCTAATCATGAAATCTAAGAACTCCCTTCTATTTAATACCTGATTTCGCATTATATTTTTAATGAAGCAACCAACTTGTGGCGAATATGCTAAGTTAATGAGCAATAATCCTAAACCCTCTTCAGATTTATAATCGATCATTTTCATAATTTCAGCAAATCGTGATAACTTCATATCTTCAATTAGTTGGGTATCCTTTAGGAAATTGCGGAAATAATAAATCATTTTTGATCCTAATCCATTATTTTGGAAAAAAGAATTTTCAAGATCAAAAAACTGGTCAAGCCATTCTGGTTTTGGACCATGTGAGTTATATCTGTCAATTGATTTAGAGTTGTTCAAACTTCTTACTCCTCCTGTTTTCAAACTAGTAGAATTGTATAGCAGACATCCCTCATAAATGTTATGACACTCATGGCAACGTCTGCATTTTGAGATTTCAGGTCTCGCATTTATGAATTTTAAAGCACCATATCCACAATTTGCACTGCATTCACCACATGCTATGCAACTTGCAGCTTTGCGAAATACTTGCTTAAGTAATTTATACAGTGTTGGGTAGTGTTTTGCATCATTGAGACTATATGTTACTTGGTAATCACTATTTTCACCTGTGATGGTAAAAACAAATTCGCGATTATATGCTAATAGTTTATACTGACCACGATCTAATTCAATCAAATCTCCAACTGTTTTTATCCACTCTTTCCAATTAGTCCGTGCATTAGTAATTCTTAATATGTAATTGTCATCTATTGCTAGTTCGTGATATCGCAAATCCAGTGAAGACAACATTTTTCCACTCCTACGTTGTTTCCATGTATTTGATTCGATATTAGTTAGTGTTGCCTTTTCATCCACGCCATATGCTTCGGATATTATACGGATAAACTTGTCAGTTGCATCTGGGTAAACTGCATGTCGCATGAACTCTGCTTTGCCTTGCGCCATTGGGCATATTATGCAACCTGCACGACTATTACCTTTCTTATAGCAATTATTTATTTTAAGTTTATTTTGATATATATATACATATAGTTCTGCTGAATTCCAGTCTAAGATTGGATGTGCACCATATTGTTGGCCATGTTTCTTTCCTAGATTAATTTGAACGTATTTGCTTCTGTTAAGACTCTCCGAACCTCTAACACCTAGAAATGCAAACCCTGTAAATTGATCCTTTCTAAGCAATTCTCGCAACAACAGAATTTGTGGTGTGGTTTTATGTACACTACAACACCACCTAATTGTTCTAGCTGGAGGTCCAAATGTTTCCCACGACTTCTGTATATCTAAATGTGATTGCGCTATGTAGAAATCAATATTATCTCTTTTGCAATCCTTCTCAACTTCAGAGATAAGCTCGTATGTGTCTGGAAATTCCATTTGAGTGTCACCAAATACCACCTTATATACGTCTCTTGAGAGAGCCTTCTTCACTATGTCTAATAAGACTATGCTATCTTTACCGCCACTAAATGCAACATAAAACAGATCAACCTTGCTTTTGTATCGTTCATAAGTATTAAAGATCCATTTTATCGTTGAATTTGCAAGCGCATCAATAATCGCTTCGTTCTTTTTAACCATTAATTCAATATTTACAAATTGGAGAGGAGTTCCATCGGGTTCAGGGTTTTCAATAATTTCTATTTTAGGTGCTACGTAATAAGAACCGCCATGAGTTTGTGCAACTTTTTTCCCACGGTAAATATAATTGTTTGATTCTGCCCACATATATGGCAATGCATCGTTTTTTTCATATGTCCAATATCTATCGAAACCTAATGTGTCGAGTTCAGCATAATATACAGGGCGTGGTTCTCTGCTTAATTTCGAAGGTTCTATGTTTAATATTAGTCCACCCGATTCGGAATCCCATTGGTAAGAATACATTAAATATCCTTCCTTTGGATAACTCCAGTTAAAACATCAGCAGGGAATATGTAGTCATCTTTTAAGTTATATGCAATAGCTTTGCATATTGCAAGGCGATCGTAAATGTCATTTACCGAAAAAACAGAACTCATACTCTTTTCAATGTGCGCAAAGAATGTCTCTGCATCGAATTCATTTTTGTCAACTAGCAAATTTTCAAGTTCCTCTTTTAATTTCGAGATTTCATTTTTAGTGATACATACACATGAAACATGAGCATATTTTCCATTCTTATGTTTAAACAAGTCTGGTCGCGCCTTAAGAGTGTTTTTTATATTCTTGATAGTATCATCTAAGTCGGGATAAAATATCAATTTTTTCTGAATGTCGCTTATGGTTAACTCTGTTGATTCATTTTCTAATAAACATGAAATAGTTTCCGCTATTTCATCTTTGGTGCGTTTTAAAGGTTCAGCATCGAAACATACATATCCTTCTTTTTTATTATATACATACTTCCGTTTTCCGAGCATAATTAAAATATTCAAAAGTATTTCTTTATTCACAAGTGTACTAATTTTATCCCTAAAATGTTGATAAATTTGCTCTATCCAGAACCGCTTACAACCAATTCTAGTTTGTTCCTCTAATAAAGACTCTATATCAGATACGGTTATGTCAAGCAGGAGCGTGTCAAAATGCGCATATTTATTTTTGTCTATTTTTACACAATATGTTTTTAGCAGAAACGAAATATCTTTATCTGACATATTGAGGTTTTCATTAAATCTTGATCTATATTTATTTCTTAGTATTCTCAACTCTATGTCATTATCAGTAATACCATTGTCAAAATCGAATTTAATAACATCAAGTATCCTATTTTGCGCATGGGACAACTGTGTCAAATCGATACTTTTCATAGTATGTGCTACTTCTTCCAAATCTGATGATTTGTTGCTGTAATATATTAAGACATCAGAATATGATATTTTTGCCTTAAGCAACAAAGCTCGACAAATATTGAAAATATCATCAGCTGCAAGTATTAAATATATATAAAACTCGCTGTCATCGCTTATTCTTTTTACATTGCCCTTGAACCGGTTTTGATCACGTGAACAAAACGTTCGCTGTGACTTTGGCATAGTGAAGCACTCCAAATCAATATTGGGATAGTGTTTATCGACATAATTAAAAATTGCTCTCATTACGTCTTTCCAATATTTCGGTTCGCTTTCTTCAGTGAAAATCCGCAAATATGTAGGTTGTGTGTGGCTTAATTGGGGTGTAGTGTTCCAGTCGAGCTTTAAGTCCCCTGTTGGAAACGTTTCAGGAATATTAGTACCTATAATCATTGTGACTTCATTTGTTGTTTTTGTTAGTTGAGTATTACTGTCACTGGCAATGCCATCAATATTTAATGTAGCTTTTTGTGTGATATTGTTAGTTTGGATAACATTGTCAATATTTGCTAGGGTGGCTTGTGGAATATTACTGCTTGCATCAGTGTTAGCATTTGACTGCACTACTTGTGAAACATTACTTGTTTCGAGCATCTCTTGAGTACTGATTGTTCGAGGCGATGTAACTTTATATTGAATTTGGACATCATTCAATGGTATATTGGCAAAGTTAAGCACACCTCGACACATCTCAAAATTAGTATTGGCAGGGTTATTCATCTTAATATATAGTACTCTTTTGTCACTTATTTTTTCTGCATATGTGAACATGTTTTTATCAATTGAGTACAATAGCATCTTCGTGTTCTGCATGAAGTAGTCAGTTAAAATTATATTAGGTAAATGACTAGAAACATATTTGATAATCACCCTCAAAACATTGCTCCAACAAGATGTTATAGTTAATTCATTATATATCCGCACACTAACAGGTTTAGCACGTGTAACGCTATCAGTAGTTTTCCAATTAAGCATCTCACAATTCGGTGTTAGCGCAGTTTCACTCTTTTTAGTTTCTGATTGAGAATTACTTTTTATTATTGGAAGTGTTACCGCTTTGCTAGTTGGTATATTTGGACTTGCTTGTATTGAACAATCAACCAAATAGTCAATGAATTTTTTTAGTTGGCTTTGGTCATTATTTTCTGGTTCGAGATTATTTAATTTGATTTGGTTATAAAACGCGCTAAAAACCGTGGTAGCAATAGAATAGGCTTCGTGCGCTTGATTCCAAAATGTCTGATAAAAATTTATTGCATTTTGTATCGCATCGAGATTAATTTGAATATCGGATTTGTTACAATTGTCATGTAAATGTATTTTGTATTTTTTTAATATG
>JAITLB010000222.1 GCA_031278175.1 Christensenellaceae bacterium | reverse complement strand
TAAAAGTATTCAAAATATTGTCTAACCCATACCGCAATCGACGTAAAAGATTCTTGCTAAGAACCACTATCATCGCCGCTATGATTAACCTAAATCTGGGTTAGCGAACAAGTCTAATGGTAAAGCGGGCAGTGATTTGAGGGCAAATCTAGCAGAAATCCCCAATGATATATATGACGATTTTGAAGAAGAATTTGAAGATTATATTGATATGGCGATTAACTACTTGAAAGAGAAGTGTGTGAATTAAGATGGTAATAAAAATTGACAACGAAAAACTCATTAATCGGCATCTAGTGCAGATATTCAATTCAACTCGGATTTAAGTAAATAGGAGGATCAATTATGTAAAATTATCCGAATCCTCAAAACAGAATAAAAGCAGTTGTTAGGTTCAGGTAATAAAATAGCGAATTCCGAAAAAAAGTTGAATTTAATCCATATTTTTGATATAATTAGGTGTTGGAGAAGTGTCACATAATGTGACACAAGACCGCTTGCTTTGCTTATCGTTAAAAAATGATAATTTAGCATTGCACCGCTCGTGGTGTTTCTTTACTGATCAGGAGGATATTGCATATGTTCAAAAGATTAAAATGCAAATCAACCCTTATTTATGTGCTAGTAATTGCAATAATTTGTGGTTTAGCATTATTTTCGATGTATATTGCATCGACTAATGTAACCTTTGCTTTGGGTAGTGATGGTGAGCTTAGTTATGATTATGAATACATACCAATTCAAAGTGTTGCTTTAGAACCTGTCAGTAAGCAGAATGCAGTAATGCCAGGCGAAGTGGTGTCATTTGGCATAAATTATACACCATGGTATGCAAATAAAACTGCTCAAAGTATTGATTTTGAAATTACGACAGGGTCATTATTTGCTACAATAAGCAATAAAGGTGTCTTGTCAGTATCTGATACGGCTCAATTAGGTGAAACTATAAATGTCATAGTGACTGTCGATGGCATTAAAAGTTTAGAATATCCTTTAACTATCGTAAAAATTCCAGTTAGTGAGATTATCATTTCTGCCAATACATATAATGTAGCAGAGGGTGAGACATTTGATCTTTTTAGTAGCATTCTACCTCAAAATGCAAGTTTTACTGAGTTAACTTATGAAATAACAAGTGGTAGTGAATATGCTACTGTAAATGAATTTGCTACAATAAGTATATCAGGAAATGTCCGCAACAAAAATGCTGTATTTACTGTACAAGCCATTGGTGATGATGGAATCAGGAGCAATGTTTTAGAATTCCCAATATATGTACCGACTAAAACGCTTAACATATTTGCAGATAACTTAACTCCATATTCAACAGATTCGAGTGGTAGCGCAATAAAGTTATTTTCGAATGTAAGTGAATTTGCAACAGATAATTGTCCTGAGTATGTTGTCAATGCTAGCGATATGCAGTATATAGAGAGTTTAGTTGGAAATGTTTTGACTATTAAGAAAGGAATTAATACCGGTAATGCGGAAATTAGAGTTATAGCTAAACAAGACGGCATTTATTCTAACGAAATAACGCTTAATATTTATGTGCCTGCTACATCAATAACAATATTAGCGCAGACTGAAACAATTTCAGAGGGGCAAAGTTTGCCATTAGACATTGTTGTTAGTCCACTTTATGCCAGCTATGCTAGCATTAGTTATCAAATTACGAGTGGGAATCAGCATGCAAGTATAAAGGATGGGGTGCTTAGCATCAACGCAAATGTATCTGATCCTAAAGCTACAGTATCAATACAAGTTGGTCGCGACGATATAGTTAGCAATATTTTGTCTTTCAATATTTATGTTCCGACAAAGAGTCTAGCGCTTGTAGTTGATAAAGCAATTGCACTTTCTACACTGGCGGCAGGCGACACTATAAATCTATTTGCAACGGTAAGTGAATATGCAACAGAGAATTCACCACGGTACGTAATAACATCGGGTGATAATTATGTCGATAACATAAATGGAAATGTATTAACTATTAAAAACAATATTACAATTAGCAACGGAAGTATAACATTGCATGCAGAGCAAGATGGATTGTGCTCTAATGATGTAGTAATATCTGTTTACGTGCCAGTTACAGGTATTACGCTTTCATCTGTGATGACGACTATTAAGCAGGGGGGCACACTAAATGTAAATACTGCTTTAACTCCAAGCTATGCGAGTTTGTCTGACTTTGAGTATATAGTTGTATCTGGCAAAGATTATGTAGAGTATTTTGCAAATGGTGTACTAAAGATTCAGAATATAATAGATATACCTAATGCTAGTGTGACAATAAAAGTTATGCGTGATGGGGTGTATAGTAACACACTTACATTTGGAATTTACGTGCCTGTAACAGATATAACGTTAAATGCGAGTAAGACATTGGCAATATCCAGTAGCGATGCAGGTGATTCTATTATTTTAACACCTAGTGTCGATAACGTTGCAACAAGCACTCCGACTATTATTATCACTAGCGGAAGTCAATATGGTGTGTTACAAGGAAATATATTGAATGTAAATAGCGGGATAATGGTAGATAATGCGTATATAGATGTAACTGCTGAATGTGATGATGAGTCAGACACTGTAAGAATTTATATTAAGCGCGTGCGAGTGAATGCCGTAGTCATTGATGATCCCAAGGAATTATCGGAGGGTGAAGTATATCAATTTTCAGCACCTATAATAACTCCTGGAAATGCGGTCAATAAGGAATATGCATATAGTTTAAAAGGTGCTTCAAGTTTTGCGAATATTACGAGTAGTGGCATATTATCTGTTAATGCATCGCTAAGCAGTCCAAATAGCAAAATAACAGTTATTGCTACAAGTGATGGCATAACGAGTAACGAAGTCGAAATTTTGTTAATTGTGCCTGTTAAATCACTCAGTATTTCCTCAAGTAAAACTGAAATCTCATCATCTAGCACAACAGGTGAGATAGCGACATTATCTCACTCATTAAACTTTGGTTGTGTGTCT
>JAITLB010000209.1 GCA_031278175.1 Christensenellaceae bacterium | reverse complement strand
AAAATGATGAGATCATCCGTTTTACCTTCAACTTTATCTATCAATAGGTTGAGTTGCTCATTAGTAAAGAATTTCGATATTGGTGATACTATGCCATCAGGTTTAATAGCAATATATGCTAGTCCATTGAGTCCAAAATCCTTTGCTACATCTTGCATGGCATCTATTTCTTTTCTAGTTATTGTTGCCTTTCCTTTAATATTGATTGCCCGCACTGTTCCTTTTGATTTTAGAGCGTTAATAAACACTGGAAAAGAGCAACCTGATATAGATTTTGATACATCAACTAATTCTAGACCAAAACGTGTGTCAGGTTTATCACTCCCAAATCTATTCATAGCTTCGATATAATGCATGCGTTTGAATTTCTTTGGTAATTTTAAACCTAATGTCGATTTAAAAATGTGTCCGATTAATCCTTCCGCGACACTTAGAACTTGCCCAATATCATCAACAAAACTCATTTCAACGTCTATTTGCGAGAATTCAGGTTGTCGATTGGCGCGTAGATCTTCATCTCTAAAGCAACGCACTATTTGGTAATATTTATCAAATCCAGCAATCATGAATAATTGCTTGTATAATTGTGGTGATTGAGGCAGGGCATAAAATGCGCCTTGTCGTATTCTAGAAGGCACCAAATAATCTCTTGCGCCTTCTGGTGTAGATTTTGCCAAGAAAGGCGTTTCAAGAAAGAGAAAACCCTGCTTATGCATATAATCAGTCGTAGCATAAATGATTTTGTCACGGACTATTAGATTGTTTTGCAATGACGCACGTCTTAAATCCAAATATCTGTATTTGAGGCGCAATGCTTCACTAGCTCTAACATCTTCAATGATGTTGAAAGGTGTCGTTTCAGCTTCAGAAATTATTCTCAATTCAGAGACTAGTATTTCCACTTCGCCAGTAGACATATTTTTATTAATATTCCTTTCACCGCGACTTGCTACAATGCCTTTTATAGCAATAACAAATTCATTTCTAATCAACGTGGATTTCTCAAAAACATCGGGATGTTCTTCTTTTGAGAAACTTAATTGAACTATTCCTGTTCTATCACGCAGATCAACGAACTGAATCATGCCTAAATTGCGATATTTAGCAACAAACCCCATTGCTACAACGGTTTTGCCTATATCGCTTGCTAAAAAATGTCCGCACATTTTTGTGCGTTGCAAACCTGTTATAAATTCTTCCAAATTAAACCCCAGACGCTAAGAGTATATTGACTATAGCATCTATATCAACCGCTTTTTCTTCACCAGTTTTCATATTCTTTAAAAATATTAATCCAGTTGATATTTCATCTTCGCCGACAACAACAACATATTTAGCGCCTATCTTGTTAGCGCATTTCATTTGCGCTTTGAGACTTCTGCCCATTATATCGGACTCAGTAGCAATGCCACTAGCTCGCAATTTTTCAGCTAAACTAAAGGTATAGCTTTCTAGTCCAGCTCCAGCTGACACGATATACAAATCAGGTACGCTACTTTCTCCGCAATAGACGCTAGCACTTTCTATAGCCATTAAAATGCGTTCTATACCTATTCCAAAACCCACTGATGGTGTGGGTTTGCCACCTAATGTCGCTGTCAAATTATCGTATCTACCGCCTCCGCATATTGTGCCTTGCGCACCTACGCTAGATGATATGAACTCAAATACAGTTCTAGTATAGTAATCAAGACCTCTAACAATGTGAGGATCTACTGTAAATTCGACTCCTGTGTCATTTAGTAATTTAACTAGTGTTTGGTGATGTTCGCTACATTCGGGGCACAGATTGCTTATAGGGTAAGGGGCATTAGCGGCTATTTCTTTGCAACGCGCTTCTTTACAATCAAGAATTCTAAGCGGATTTTTAATCAGTCTTTCTTTGCATACTTCACACAATTCATCGATACGTTCGCAAAAATATGATTTAATGGAAGCTTCTATTACTGGTCTACATGTGCGACAACCAACGCTGTTGATATTTAAACTGACATCTTTTAACCCCAAAGCAGTTAGCGTTGATTTAGCAAGCGAAATGACTTGTGCATCAGCATATGGTGTGGCACTACCAAATAATTCTGCTCCGAATTGATGGTGCTCACGCAATCTACCCGATTGTGGTCTTTCATATCTAAAAGCAGGTCCAATGTAATATAATTTGACAGGCAAACCAGTGTCAGCTAAGTTATTTTCTATATAAGACCTTACAACACCTGCTGTACCTTCAGGTCGCAAGGTAAGACTGCGCCCACCTTTATCCATAAAAGTGTACATTTCTTTATCTACAATATCAGTGTTTTCACCGACACCACGCAAGAACAGTTCTGTAAATTCTATAGTTGGCGTTCTTATTTCATCAAATCCGAACAACCGTGCAGTGCTACGGATTTTAGATTCAACGTATTGCCATTTATAGGTATCTTTAGGCAGAGCGTCTTTAGTCCCTTTTGGCATATTAATCATATTAAAACCTCTTAGATCTAAAATATTGGGCTATAGTATATATTTCTTAAGATTCAATGAGTTAAGCGTCTTTGCAAGATGCTCATCGACATAGGCTTTGTCAATCACCAGCTCTATCATATCGTGTCCACCACATGCATTAAAACTGACATCCTCTAGCAGTCCTTCCATTACACCATGCAAGCGTCTAGCACCAATGTTTTCATTGTTTGCATTCTCTAGAAACGCGATTTTTGCCATTTCGCGTATAGCCTCGTCAGTAAATTTGAGGTCGATGCTATCCACTTTTAACAGTGAGGCATATTGGTATATAAGAGCATTGTCTGGCTCTTTCAAAATCTTATAGAAATCATCTTCTGTTAGACTCAAAAGATCGACAATTATAGGGAATCTTCCTTGCAATTCAGGAATTAAGTCATTTATGTTTGCAATATGGAACGCGCCAGCAGCGATGAAAAGAATATAATCTGTTTTAATGTTGCCATGCTTAGTGTTAATCGTACAACCTTCTACAATTGGCAAAATATCGCGTTGCACGCCTTCTCTTGACACATCGGGTCCACCATGCTTACCTTTGGACGCAATTTTATCTAATTCATCGATGAATATTATGCCGCTCTGTTCGGCTCTAAGAAGAGCTTCGGAGGATATAGCGTCAGTATCGATTAATTTTTCAGCGGCCTCATTGAAACAATACGTATATGCTTCTGCTACTGTCATGCGTCTCTTTTTTCTTCTTCGTGGCATTATACCGCCTAGTAGTTCGCCTAGATTAGAGTCAGACCCGCCCATATTTCCTAATTGGAGTTGTTTAGGTGCCTCTTCGACTTCTAACTCTACCATGATTTTATCGAGTTTACCCGCTCTAAGATCGACTGCAAGCTCTTCTTTTAAAAGCTCATCAGGTGTTTCACTATGAGATTTCTTTTTTGCTGGGAGGAGTGCTTCGATAATTTTTCTTTCCGCTATATCAGTGGCTTTTGGTTTAACTTCAGCGATCTTCTCTTCTTTAACTAAGCGTATAGCAACTTCAACTAAGTCGCGGATCATAGATTCAACGTCGCGACCGACATAACCCACTTCAGTAAATTTTGTCGCTTCGACCTTTAGAAAAGGTGCCCTGACAAGTTTTGCTAGTCGTCGTGCTATTTCCGTCTTGCCTACTCCAGTAGGCCCTTTCATTATAATATTTTTTGGTGTTACTTCTTCTTGTAGTTCAGGCGGCAACTTAGATCTGCGGTAGCGATTCCTTAATGAAATAGCTACTGCCTTTTTTGCATCCTTTTGACCAATAATATATCTATCTAACTCAGTTACTATTTGTTTAGGTGATAATTCCATATTTGCATCTCCTTAAATAGTTTCAACGATAACGTTGTGGTTTGTGAACACGCATAGATCGGCAGCGATCTTCATGCTCTTTCTTGCGATTTCTTCAGCAGACAAGTCGCAATTTTCTATTAAAGCTCGTGCAGCGGCTAGCGCGTAATTGCCACCACTGCCAATCGCACAAACACCGTCTTGTGGATCAACGACATTGCCATCGCCACCAACGATAAATAGACTCTCTTTGTCAGCTATTATTAACATAGCCTCAAGCGATCTTAACATCGATCCCTTGCGCCATTCTTCTGCTAATTCTACTACACTGCGCATTAAATTGCCAGAGTATTTGCGCAACATTTCTTCCATCTTTTCAGATAACGCAAATGCATCGCTTACTGAACCAGCAAATCCGACAACGACCTCGTCATTGTATATGCGCTTTACTTTAATAGCATTACTTTTCAAAATAATGCTTTGTCCCATAGTTACTTGACCATCGCCAGCGATGGCGGTGATGCCATCTTTCTTGACCGCACAAATGGTAGTTCCTCGTGTGTCCATTAAGTTCCTCCAGAATAATTATATACCAGCAATAGAACTGGCAAACTTTAATATTGATTCGCGAGCCCGTGTAGCATAAGCTAGTTTTCTCGCAGCTTTATGTTTTACTTCGATTTCAGGAAGTAATCCAAAACTTACACGCATAGGTTGAAAATTAGTCGTTGGATTTGAGAGGTATTCACACAACGCACCTGATAGGGTGTCGATTGGTGGAGTGACTAATTCATGACCCTTTAATAATCTTATCATATTTATGGCAGAAAGTATACCAGATAAAGCACTTTCCATATATCCTTCAACACCTGTTATCTGTCCTGCGAAGAAAACATGCGGATTTGTCTTTGCTTGAATGCCATAGTTAAGCACGTTAGGTGCGTTGAGGTATGTGTTGCGATGCATTACACCGTATCTTGCATATTCAGCGTTAGCTAATGCTGGGATATGAGCAAACACAGAACGCTGTGCTGGGAAAGTTAAATTTGTTTGAAACCCAACGATATTATATAAGTTTCCTGCTTTATCTTCTTTTCTTAATTGAACGACAGCAAACGGTCGCTTGTCTAAACTATTCGATAAACCTACAGGTCGCAGAGGTCCAAAACGCATAGCATCATAACCTCTACTTGCCATGATTTCGATAGGCATACATCCCTCAAACAAATCGCCTTTTTCAAAATCCTTTAGTTTAACACGCTCAGCGTTAATGAGTGCATTGTAGAAAAGGTCATACTCCTCTTTTGACATTGGACAATTGAGATAGTCCGCGTCGCCTTTATTATAGCGTGCGCCGTAAAAAGCCTTTGTCATATCAACAGAAGCAAACTCAATTATTGGTGCTGCCGCATCATAAAAGCTGAGATTCCCAGTTCCTGTGAATTTGAGGATAGACGATGTCATTGCGTCAGATGTCAGAGGACCTGTTGCGATTATAGAGTAAGGTTCGATTGTATCCACTTCACTTCTATGCAAACTAAATTTTGAGAATGTGTTTAACTTAGTTTCTATAGCACTTGAAAACAATGCTCTATCTACTGCAAGTGCCGCACCTGCTGGTACGGATGTTTCTTCTGCAACTTTTAAAACTAATGAATCGAGTGTGCGCATTTCAAACTTCAATACACCTTGAGCACTATCTTCGGTAGTACTCTTAAGACTATTACTACATACCAGTTCAGCTAGTCCAGCGGTAGAATGTGCGGGTGTATTCTTGTAGGGGCGCATTTCATACATATCGACTGCCATTCCAGCCTTGAGTAGATGATAAGCGGCTTCACAACCAGCTAGACCACCACCTACTACTTTAACCTTCATTTGCCCCTAGAATAGAATTATGAGCGTGTTCTAAGTGGATGTCTAAATTAGATTCTACTTTTGGTGTTTCAGTTAATTCTTCAGGTTCTGCAGATGGCTCTAAAATTGCTATAGTGTGTTTACACTTGCGATCTGTGCATACGTAATTGTCCAATTTGTTCTTTTTGCGTATGACCATACCGCTACCACATTTGGGGCAAAGTATTGGTGCGGGGATCTCCCAGGATATAAAAGTACATGTCGGATAATTATTGCATCCAAAAAACTCTTTACCATTTTTAGATTTTCTGCGACTTATATCGCCACCGCAAACAGGACATTTAGCTACAACATCGATGATGGGTTTTGTGTTCTTGCATTCGGGATAATTGGGACAGCCAAGGAATTTGCCAAATTTGCTATGCTTGATTACCATATTAGCACCGCATTTATCACATATTACATCACTGACTTCAGGAGGTGCTTTCTCAGCACCGATAGCATCAAAGATATGTTTTAATAATAATGGATAAAAATCGGATATAATATCTTGCCACTTAACACCCTGCTCTACCGTGTCTAGCTTGGTTTCCATGTCAGCTGTAAAACGTGTATCTACAATTGAGAGAAAAAAGCGTTCGAGGAATTCGGTAACAGAAATGCCTAGTGGTGTTGGGATCATGAACTTCTGCTCTTTGATGATATATGCGCGATTTGTCAAAATTGACACAACAGTGGCATATGTCGATGGACGCCCAATCCCATTTTCTTCCATTGCTTTTATTAGCGTAGCGTCGGTATATCTAGATGGTGGTTTTGTAAATTTTTGATCAGCTGTGATCTTAATTAATTCAAGTTTTTCACCTTCAACCAAATTAGGCAAATATCCCTCAGTTTCATTAGCATCTGTGTCTTGTGGTTCAGTTAAATTTGCTGATTCATAAGCTATAGTGTAACCCTTGAACGCAACAGCTTTGCCTGAAACTTTAAAACCATAATTATCGCCAGCTACTGTATTTGCTTGTATTCTGACATTAAGCGTATTATATATAGCGTCTGTCATTTGGCTAGCAACAAATCTATCATAAATCAATTTGTAGAGTTTGTAGTGATTTCTCTGAAGCTTTGCTCTCACGCTTTCAGGTGTTATTTCAAGCGATATTGGTCGTATAGCTTCATGTGCATCTTGAGAGTTTTGATTTTTAGTCGAGTAAACATTCGGCTTTGAAGGTGCATATTCTGCGCCATACGTGCGCTTGATGTAGTCCAGTGTGCTAATTTGCATGTCTTGCGATACTCGCACGCTGTCGGTACGTATATACGTTACTAAAGCAACATGTCCTTGGTTTCCTAAATCTACACCCTCATATAATTGTTGAGCGATGTTCATAACTTGTGGCGCTGTAAGACCTAGTTTTTGAGATCCGTCTTGTTGTAATGTGCTTGTCATAAATGGAGGTGCTGGTCTAGATTTCGATTCACCCCTCTTAACTTTGTCAACTATCCATTCTGCATTTTCGAGATCAGCTAATACCGCATCGGAAGTTTCTTTGTTTGTGACTTTAAGCTTAGTGCCACATTTGTCGGCTAATAACGCTTTAAGCGTCTCACTTCCAACGAGCTTTTTTAAATGTGCAAAAATATGCCAATATTCTTCTGGAATGAAGGCTAGGATTTCACGTTCGCGCTCTACAATCATTCTAAGAGCTGCTGATTGCACCCTTCCAGCGGAAAGTCCGTTTCTGATTTTAGTAGACAGTATCGGACTGATTTTATAACCTACTAAACGATCTAAAACGCGTCGTGCTTGTTGCGCATCGACCAAGTTCATATTAATTTGTCGTGGATTTGCTATTGCGCGTTTAACGGCTTTTTCACTTATTTCATTAAATTCGACTCTTCCACCAAAATCAATATTCAAGTTTGATGCAAGATGCCAACTTATAGCTTCACCTTCCCTATCAGGGTCAGTTGCTAAATATACTTGTTCACTTTGTTTTGTGTATTTCTTAAGCCTCTTAAGTAGTTCTTCCTTTGCAGGATCAGCTATATATTTGGGTCTAAAGCTGTTTTTAACGTCAATTCCTAACTCTTTTTTTGGTAGATCATAAATATGACCGCCTGAGGCTATTACGTTAAATCCTTCTCCTAAATATTTTTGTATGGTTTTTGCTTTTGCGGGAGACTCGACAATTACAAGTTTCACTATGTACACCTTCCTTTTTTGCGTGACAACTATATTATCTACGCTAAGACATGCATCTAAAAGCTGTATTATGGAATATAATACATAAGAGAGTATAAATACTTGACGCGTTAGTGTTGTGTAGACAATTAGTTTAATGTTAGAAAATTGCGCGGAAATTTTCTTTTAAAATTCTCAAGCGGTCAGCTAACTAATGTAACATGACCGCTTGTTTTCTGTCGCAATTTAACTATCTTTCTTTTTCTCTGGTTTGTCGTCCTTTTTTGAGAATATTATTTTAAATACGCTTTGTGTTGTATAACCGAAGTTCTTTATAGAAATAACTATATTCTTTGAAACGCTACGCGCGTACTGGAAGTATGGAACCCTCAAAACAAAGTGAGGTTTAGCTTTCCTAGCACCCATAGCGTCATATAATACAATAATGAATGCAATTATCCATACTAGGAAGAGAGAACCCATTATATATACAATTGGTGTGTCGTAGAGTATTTGTGTTACTCCATTGACGTTGTATCCAGCGACTAAATATAAATAGGAAGCATTGATAAATATTAATGACACAAGCAGTGAAAACAGAGCAAATAGACGCTTGTCTTTTACCATTGTCATATAAATGAACATTAGAGGCACTGCCATAAGTATGCTGGTAGGCGTAGAACTGTTGCAGAAGAACCAATATAGTAACGCAAACGCTCCTGATAACATTGTCATGCTCAGTCTATTTTTGGTTTTGAAATAAGCTACACCCAAAACCACTAATATAAAGAGGATAAAGAATATGGTGACGAATGTTGATTCTGTAGATACAGGTTTAAAGTTGTTTCCAATCAAACCCTGGAAATTGAAAGCATTTGCTGAATATACATTCGCGCCCTTTATTATTGCTATAAACGCATTATATGCAACGAAAGAATTACCATCGCGGATAGTATCTAAGTAAATTGGCGAAGTGATTGCATAATATACACCAAGACCTAATATTATTGCAACAATTGGCGCAATCCACATCTTGGTTCGCTCTTTGATAGAGAGGTACATGACAAATACGGTGTACATTAGTATAAAGGGCATCGCTAGCAACGCTGCTGGCGTAATTATACACGCGACAAAGTAAAATGCTGCCATGCCGATATAGTTTTTATTTATAGCACAATAGAAAGATGCTGTGGCAAAGAAAAGCATTATTGATTCTAGCGATCCGACAGAGGAGGATATCAAGAATACAATCGGTAAACATGCGTAAAAACATGCCGCACAAGTTGCAGCAACTTTGCCTTGATGTTTTGCTACTAATTTGTATATCAACACTAGAATGCCAACATCAGCTATTGCCGCAAACAATTTAATAATTGTTGCGACCGCAACAATATGTTGCAGTTCGGTTATTCCAGGTATGAGTGATATAACTCTGCCTATCAGTCCCGATCCAGCGAGTAAATAGGTGGCTCCAGGTAGCAGTGCTGCGTCAGGATAAGATTGCAAGAAATAAAGTGGACCATGTTTTGCAAGGAATATAGAATATGCAGCATTATTAGCCATATCATATCCTAGATAAACGGTTTTAACCGTTTCAGATCCAGCCACAAAGGCACTGACTAAAATAATAATTAGTCGAATTAATAGTGCAGTGCATATTGCAATAGCAATACCTAATCCCTTTTTGCTTTGTATTTTGTTGTATACAGGATGCCCAACTCCAGCTGCATCAAAAGATAGGCTTCTAGCTCTTATCATGTAGAATGCGTATGCGATTATGAGCGTTCCGATTGCTCCTAATATTACATATACTAAGTTAAGCTCGGATGCCTCTCCATAAACGGTTGAACGCAATGTATACAGACCAAGAGTTTCAGCCGCGTCTAAAGCTTCATCGGCGGTTACGCGTGTGACAGTAAAGTTTTTGATTGTTACGTTGCTGGTATTTACAGGGTTATCGGGGGTTCCAACATTTATAGCGATCGTTGCTTCCTTTACATATTCGGTCTTGAAATAAAAGGTTGCTGTGTCACCAGTGGACTTAGATTTGTCTTCAATAGTTGGTTTTTCATCTTTTATGTTAAAGTCTGGATCTTCAAGAAATCCTACGTACAAACCGAGATATGACTTGTTCTCGTCATAATTACTCATTGTAGCAGTAGTATAATCGTATTGCACTTTATAATAGGATGAACTTTTTAAGTATAATTTTTGTGCGGCATAAGCATAACCAGTAGTCGTGGTTGTTATTTTTAGATAACTAGCGGCATCATCATTGTCAATTATAGAAAATGCCGTTGCAGCAGACCCGTCTGTAACTAGTGTCCAATTCTCTTGCAACTGATACAGTGCTGTGCCACCGTCATCCTCATTATAATCAAATGTGCTAAGCGTTCCACCTTTGATAATGTTTACACCATATTTAGATATTGCTTGAGCTTGACAAGCGGTTAGTGATAGTATGATCGCGACAAGAATGGTTAATATCCCAAATTTCTTCATTACAAAGCTCCTTCAAGAGTTTAAAGAATTTTATTTTAATTGGAAAGATAAATGTAAAATGCATTCTATGAGTACTCAGTGCCCGCCATGATCAAAGGACCCTAGCGGGCAACAATTTCGTATAGAATGACATTTAAGTTTAAAGTTAAATTAGGTTGCTGCTTTAACTTTTGCGGCTTTGCCCGTTCTTGTTCTAAGATAGTACAATTTAGCTCTGCGAACTTTGCCTTTGCGTATGATTTCAATGCGATCAATTTTAGGTGAATGTAATGGGAATGTACGTTCTACACCAACACCAAAAGAGATACGTCGAACTGTGAATGTTTCTCTAATGCTTCCATTTTTACGAGCAATGACAGTACCTTCGAAACCTTGCAATCTTTCGCGTGCACCTTCTATAACTTTTACATACACTTTCACTGTGTCACCGATACCGAATTTGGGGATATTATCTTTCAAACCCTCTTTTTCGATGATATCAATTAAATTCATGAAGTTACCTCCAAGTAAACATCAACGTACGTGCGAACTGTGAATTAAGCCCAAAAGGCATTTCGCATAGGTCCGTTAATTAAGACGTTATATATTATCAAAAAATATTTATATTTTCAAGCAAATTAACGTCATTGTTAATATTTATGCTTAACTATTAGAAATTTTCAAGTAGTTAAATGTCAAAGCAAGCACTATACCGATCACTTGCATTAAATTTTATCACTCAAATCCTTTTGCCAACTGAACTGCCACAATTATACACTTAACAAATTCGCAAATAAATCTGTCGCTTACAAATTGCTCAATCAATTAGCAAGGAAAGATAGTAGTTCCTATTTAGTTTAGATTCATCATAATTTGTTGTTAAAGTCCACACTAAGATTTATTGTAATATCAATTGAATCAAAACTACAAGCAGAACTCTTATATAGTGATGACGGTAATATACTTGCAAATGGATTTGCTCTGTTTGTTATGGTAAACCGCAGTAGTGCATCTAGGAAATAGAACCTATTCGCTTGTTTAGCGGCAAAAGCGCAAGCGAGCATTCAATTTTTACTATATTAGAATTTAAATTGGATCGGGACCAATATATGGTGCGATGTATTTGAAGAGTTTATCATTATCTAGCACATATGTCTGATGCTTTTCACCGATTACCAGAACGAATTGCGCACCTTTGACACTACTCTCAATAATTTTGCTATGTGACAATTTTACCATATCATATTCGGCATAAAAAATGATTACAGGTATAGTTATATTTTGAATGTCTTTAGTGAGTATGTTGGGTTGCTCTAGCATCAGTCTAAGCAAGTCGCTGTGATAAAGCAAAAATGACAATCTCATTAATAGACGCATGCGAAACTTAATGCCGCGAGGGTTTAAATTTATACCACAAAGGAGTATTTTGCCGATGAGAGACTGGCTTTTGATTGTTGCTAGCAACGCAACGATAGCACCGTCAGAAAATCCCAATATAGCAGGTTTTGTGAGGTGTTCGTGGTTGATAAGTGCTAAGACATCGTCTGCCATATCCGAATATGTAAGACGGTGCACACCATCGGATTGTCCATGACCACGACTGTCTAGCAAATATGAAGTAAAGTCTAGGTCCATTAGTCTATTTGCTATGCCATCAAATATGGCGCTAGTTTCACCATTGCCATGCAAAAAGATTATAGTCTTACTTCCCGTACCTACTGTCTTGTAGAAGAGTTTGACACCATTATTTTCAAATATCATTTATGTTATCCAGTTCGGTTTTAAATGCTAAAGCTTGTCAAAAGCACTCTTTTGTAATAAAGAGACAGCGCAACGAAATCAACACTCAAAAATTAAAGCGGTCTAGTTTTCGCACTTAAGTACTGCGCATAATAGTGCAAGCAAGTGCGTACTATGAATGTTCGGCTGCATCTACTATGCGATGTCCTTCTAAGGTTACATCAATCGTTGTGAGATAATCAGGATTTACAGGTTTGCCAGCGATTATTTTAACAAACGAATCACAGATGCCAGTATCGCCACCCAAATGACCTGATCCTGGTGGTCCTATCTTGACCTTGTTATAATTGCAATCAAAAATACCTTTCTTTTTTTGACCGAATACATTTACAGTTATATAATTGTCAGCGTCATCGCCTAGAATTTCACCATGAGTACCCATGATATGAATGCGTCTGTGACAATCCTTAGAAAATGCCGTTACATTTAGAGTGGCAGTAACACCATTTTGAAATTCGATAAGAACGGATTTATGATCATCTAAATCGTTATCGCATTTATATACACATCGGCCATATGGATTGTCAGCACGCTTCAGCGCATCGTATCTTTCACTTTGAGTTGGATTGTTCTTTCCAATCGCTGGATATAATCCCCAACCGAGTGGCGATTTGGTATCGAAATAGAGGTTTTTAACGCTATATGCACAGGAGTCCAGATATTTGCAACCATCAAGGCAACGATCAGCACAATTTTCAGGTGCATTTTCTTTTATGAAATATTTAAGAGATCCGAAACTTTTTGCACTTTTGAATTTAGAGTTTGCAAACCAATATAGCAGATCGAAGTCATGGCATGTCTTTGCATATAGCAACGGATGTGACACTGCAGCGTTGCGCCAATTGCCACGAACAAAGCTATGAGCAAAATGCCAGTATGCGATATTCTCTTCGTGATTTATCGTTACGGGTTCACCAATTCTACCAGAAACTATTATGTCGTGGATGGTTTTATAAAAGCGTGAATATCTCAATACGTGACAGACTAATATTGTAGTGCCTTTTTCTTTGGCTACTCTTGCAATTTCTTCTGTCTCGGCAATGACATCTGACACAGGTTTTTCTAACAAAATATATTTGTATCCAGTGTTTAGTGCTTTCATTACATGACGATAGTGGTCGTGATCCATTGATGCTATTACTAATCCATCGCCAAGCACACCAGCATTAAAAAAATCGTCTTCGTTTAGATAAGCGGCATCACTTGGCACGTTGAACGATTTAGATGCCTCTTGTAGTCTAACTTGAGATATGTCGCATAATGCGGATATAGTTACACCACTTGTTCTGTTTAAGATACTACCGTAAACGTTGAATCCGCGTGATCCGACTCCGATAAGTGCTATCTTCATAAAAATTCTCCTTTATGTGCTTATTTTGTCTTGTTGTGCTGGTTAAACCTGCACAACAAGAGGGAAGATTGTCAATCTTTGGTATTATTTTACGAACGCTTTTACTAGTGCTCTTTTGATGATTGGATGTTTGATCATTGAAGCCGCTACAACACTTCCGATCGCCAATCCAAATATAAATCCTTTTTTCATACTATACACCTCTTAGATAGTATAGCTAAATTGTCACAAATTATTAATGGGACATTTTTAGTCTATAAGTATAAAGTAGGTTCAATATGCTCGAATATTATGTTTTTTGCACCACAGTCTTTGGATATTTGCATTCGCTCATTAGAATCAATAGTCCAAGTTATAAGGTCTAGGTTGAAATCCTTTAAATATCGTGCTATGCGCTCCGATGGAAGACCGTTTATATCGTAGGCAAAAAATTGTGGTCGCGTTTCACGTAATGCTTTAAGTGGGTTAGCCATGCGGACAGCAAACTTAAGCCACCACTTGTCGGGTTTTGATGAAAGCAAGCCGCGTACAACTTCAGGTGCGTTTGCTACAAACCATTCTAGAGCCAGAGGATTGAAAGACTCAACAACGACCCAAGGTTTACCTTTGATCATAGAATAAACTTTTTCTTCAAGAACACAGTTCATCATCCATGGCGGGTGTTTCAATTCACATACGATAGTGCTTTTACCATTTACCAAATCTAAAACATCCGAAAATAGCGGCAAGCTCTCGCCGTTAGGCAAAAGATAACACTCTTTTTTAAGGTCTGATGTTGTCAGATGCCGAACCTTTTTTTTGACTCCAGTCATACGTTTCATGTCTAAGTCATGTGAAATAGCAACTCCACCGTCTTTTAATATGCGCACATCAAGTTCGATGTTATATCCCGACTCTACTGCTTTTTCAAAAGCGGCCATTGAGTTTTCTGGTATATTATTACCATGCAGACCTCTATGCGCAATAGGCACATCATACAGTCCCAAATATATTCCCTCCACACGATTACACTAACCGCCAAGATTGATTTTAACGGGGTGATATTTAATGCGTCAGAGTACTCAAGCATTATATACATATATAAGTATACTACAATTTTGACTTAAATGCTAGACTGGTCGCCAAATTTATATATTTCTTCTTAAATATAAACACATATAGAGCGTAACTAGCGTCATCTATTGATTAGACATTGCCTTAAATCGTATAATTTACTTCAGTTTTTCACTTTTATCTTAATTTTTGATCGGTCTTTACTGTTATAATTTGATAGTAGTTATTGAATAGTTGATTTATCCGCAACTAAATGATATTATATTTTAAGCGAAGTTTTCGCGGGATCGTTAGCATGCTAATTTGTTTAAGATGCATAGTGCTATTTTGTGTGCTATTATCACTCAATTTAGAAAACTGACATAAATTCTTGAAAACTTAAAGTCATGTGGTAGAGATTAATTAACACCTCAATGTCAATTAGTATCAATTGTACAACTCTACCATAGTCAATATCAGTATAAGCCCAAAAGTGCAAGGCACGTGTAACAGCAATGAATGGAGAAAAAACATGTGGAGATGTTACAAATTTAAAATATATCCTAGTGTTGAACAGGCAGAACTACTAAATAAGATGTTTGGATGCAAACGATGGATATATAATCGTTTCCTGGATAATCGCAACAATGCGCATAAGAATGGCGAAACGATACCAACGCACGAAAGTGAGCGCACTGAGTTGACTACATTACTTAAAGGCATGCGTTGGCTTAATATTGCTGATCGTTCTACGTTGTATGATGCACTTGAACGAGTAGATAGAACATATAATGCGTTCCTTAAAACTGTTAAGAACAAGAGATATATTCGATACCCATCGTTTCTTAGAAAAAACGACCCTTGGCAGTCATACTCATGTAAAGACACTCAAGGAAAAATAAAAATTCTAGGTAGTGCGCTCATAATGCCTAAAGTAGGTCCAATTGCACGCAAAGCAACTAGAGAAATAGGCAGCAAGATTGTATTTGCCTCGATTGCAAAAACACCAGAGGATGAATTTTTAGCATGTGTAGTATATAACACAGATTCACCTATTAGTGACAGAGCAAAAGATGCAGGCACAGGCAAATTAACTGAAAATGGCAAGGAAAAATCTGATGATCCCAAGGTTTTGCAACTACAAAAAAGCGAACAACGGCTGAGACGATTAAAGAGACAATTAAATCGCAAAATAAATGGTAGCAAGAACAAAGAGAAAGCAAGACAGCGTGTTAGAAATCTTGAACGCCGTATTGAAAATCAAAAACGCAATATGGTCCAAGTTGTAAAGAAAAATCACAAGTCACGCTAAATATTAAGACACCTATTAATTGTAATAGAAACCCTAGCTAAGATTGCGATACTACAACATTCAAAAGATAAAATATCGTGTGTTTTTGTATCTGGGTATTTTTATTTATTAGCGGTAACTTAAAAAAACAACACAAGAAATTATATAATGCGCACCAAAGAGCGCACAAGGCATATTTTAAATGAATGATAGGCAAAAACATATTCGCAATTTTTGCATAGTGGCGCATATTGACCACGGCAAAAGCACGCTAGCAGACAGAATTATAGAAACGACTGGTGCAGTGTCAGCGCGTGATTTTAAAGAACAAATGCTCGATTCTATGGATATCGAGCGGGAACGCGGTATCACAATAAAGCTCACACCTGTCAGAATGTTCTATACTTATAAAGGCATTGAATATGTATTAAATTTAATTGATACTCCAGGACATGTCGATTTCACTTATGAAGTGAGTAGATCTCTTGCAGCATGCGAGGGTGCGCTGTTAGTTGTAGATGCTTCACAAGGGATAGAAGCTCAAACTTTGGCAAATGTATATTTAGCTCTTGATGCCAATCTTGAGATTATTCCTGTAATCAACAAAATAGACTTAGCATCGGCAAATATTGAAAGTGTCAAGAAAGAGATAGAGGATGTGGTAGGACTAGACACATCCAATGCGCCACTTATTAGTGCTAAAGAAGGCATAAATATTGAAGATGTTTTGTCACAGATAGTGGAAAATCTTCCACCACCTAGTGGAGATGAAACTGCGCCACTTAAAGCTCTAATATTTGATAGTGCTTATGATATATACAAAGGCGCAATATGCAATCTGCGAGTTGTCGATGGTGAAATAACTCCTGGTATGCGCATAAAGATGATGTCAAGTGGGAAAATCTTTGAAGTGACAGAGACTGGTGTATTCGCTCCGCGCATGACTCCAGTAACCGCACTCAAAGCAGGCGATGTAGGTTATATTGCAGCAGGGATTAAAAATGTCAAAGATACATCAGTTGGCGACACAATAACTTCAATTACTAGACCTGCTAGCGAACCGTTAACGGGATATAAAAAGGTCAACCCGATGGTTTTTGCTGGTATCTATCCTGCAGATGGGTCAAAATATGATGATTTAAGAGATGCCTTAGAGAAATTAAATCTTAATGACGCTGCTCTTTTATTCGAGCCTGAAACTTCAGGAGCACTTGGATTTGGGTTCAGATGCGGTTTTCTAGGTCTCTTACATATGGAAATAATAGAAGAGCGATTAGAACGCGAATTTGACCTTGAATTAATTACTACTGCGCCAAGCGTTATATATAGAGTAACTAAAACTAATGGTGAGGTAATTTCCGTTGATAACCCATCAAGATTACCACCTGCAGGCGAGATAGATAAAATAGAAGAACCTATCGCAAGTGCCGTTGTATTTACACCAGCTGAGTATGTCGGTG